>JAFSTJ010000719.1 GCA_017450525.1 Victivallales bacterium
ACGACCCCAATGTCTCCAAGTCCTATCCACGCACGCCAGATGGACGCGCCATCCACACCAGCGACCTGCTGTGCGGGATGATCGCCGAGAACCACCTGCGCAAGGGAATGGACTTGGCTGCGGCGATGGGGGCAGCCTACGAGGAGGCGCCAGCGGAGGTAGTCGGACTGTGCGTCTCCGTGAAGGAACCCGATTCCGTGGCTGCCTGTCGCATCTGCATGCCCCTAATGTGGGGACGCAAAAACGGAGCAGGCTACTTGGCAACCACTGCCCTCGCCTTTGAAGATGAACATCTGGACAACATCAGTGCCGTCCCCGCCGTCAGCACGGTCAGCATGAAACGAGACAGCATCACCTACAAGCCACTTGGCGAACCGCTTTCCCGCCTATGCGTCCCGATGCCCTGGGCAAAGGCAATACGTATTCTGGATGAGAAAATGTCGGACGGCAAGGAGCACCACATTGGCGAACTATACGGCAACCTCAAGTCCCTCTGGCCCGAGGGCACCATCCAGGAGGCAGCCATGCTCACCTTCCAGTATGCCCACGAGGAGGTCAAGGCAGGACGTGCACAAATCGTCAAGGGCACCGTCAAGGCCAGCCTTCCTGGAGCTCTGGCCCCAAGGTGGTGCTTCAAGAGGGTATAGATTTTAGGAAGTAAAGCAAATCCAGAAATACAACAATAATGGCTTTGTTAAAAAAAAGTGCCTTGAGTAAGTTTTCGTGGTTGAAGATGTGCGACTTGTGAGAGAATGGACATGACGCCTGAATCGATTCTGGCCAAATCAGTTTCAGTATAAAGAGCTTCTAATGCTCGGACATCTTCATCGGATAAACTACTCCACGAAGGAATGTGAATGTTACGAAGATTTTGTGCTTGATACCGAACATTTCCACCTCTCAATTGCACCGACACACGGCGTATTTGATTGGTGACAAACGTACTACGAAGAATAACACAAAGAGCTTTAAGATTCCAAGACGAGGAGGTAATCCAGTAAACATTGTGATGTGGGTAGTATTCGCCCTTTTCATCCAGTGCGACATTTCCTCCTGGCTGTATATCTGGCAAAAGAATCTTTGCACTTCTAAAAACATTATAGTTAATTCTGTCGATGGTTCTAAACCATTCATTTGGATTATCTTTGGCACAATAACGAGATTTCAATCTTTCAGCATGAGATTTGAAATAAGCTGCTGTCTTGGGGTATTCTTCCAAATTAATGATAGAAGATTTTCCACTGCTCTCATAGGGATTCAGAATATAGTGCTGTCTCCAAATAATACTTCCTTGTTTAATATCTTCAGAAAGCACAAGGGGCATCAAGCGGTCTGCTTCGATATCAAAATTGCGTTGTGCATCCAAGAATACATCGTCTGCCCCTGATGCAACGCCTATTCCAATCTTCGTGCCGCTGGCAGATTCTTCAAGCAGTGGGTAAATGCTTTCAATACGCTGTAATTCTATCTGTTCACATGCATCGGTACACGTCCAAACATTCCCATTGTGATACCATGTCTCAAAACTACTGAACTGGTTTTCTGAATTGTTGAGTGAAATGTGTTCCAGAGTTGTTGTCGAAGTATCTGCAACTGTTGTTGCAAGGGTTGGAAGACCAATTCTCTTGTCAATGACAAAAATCGCAGGATAGGCAGACACTTTTTCAAGAAATGGTTGGGCATGTTCCATATTTATGTAAATGGCCACATGATAATTATCGCTTATAATTTGCCTAATTTTTTTCCCATATCGATTTTTTGTAAAACGATTTGTGCAAATGAAACATAAGATTCCTGTTGAAGAAAGCAGGGAGAGTGCTTTTTCAAAAAAAGGTATATAGATGTCACATCGATTAGAAAAGCTCGTAAAAATCCTGCTATATTCCTGTTGTTTTGTCTTGGAAAGGTCATCAAAGCGGATATAGGGCGGATTACCTACAACAATGTCAAATGTGAGGTCGAAATCGTGTGTCAGAAAATCATCGCATATAAACCATGCATCCAGAAGCTCCTCTTTTCGCGTGGAAGGACACCCTGCGCCTTCCAGCTTTTTCCCGACAATTTCACGAACGAAAAGGATGTTTTTCCATGATACATCACAAGCTCTCAAAAATGTGTTTAGAAAAGCTGCTTCCCAATTGTGGACTTCATCAATCAATGCATCAATCAGAGGAAACACGAAAGCCCCATGTCCACAACTAGGTTCTAGCACTCGCAAATAGGACCAATCGTTCTGTTGACGTACATGTTGGATGGTTTCAAGCATATAATCAACGATTTCAGGACGAGTGAATACCTCGCCCTGTTTGGGTTGATTATTTGTTGTTTGTTTTTCCATTATGCGTGTGCCACCAAATGTGAGTATAATGAAGAGAAGAAACTGTAGGCAGAAACGTTTTTTCCACCATCGTGCACAGTTCGTCCATCTTTTTCTGAGATAAGCAATGCCGTAGAAGTATAATCACGTTGTAAAACCAATTGTTCACAAAGGATTTCATACCGTTTTTGATAGCAGGTGTTATTGAAAACCTGCATAGGTGGTAGTGGGCTGTTTTGGAGAGCGACTGATTTGCGTGACGATTCAGAATCTTCAAGGAAGAAGAGATACCCTGTCCACGGTGCTTCCGTAACACCGAAGACCCCCATGTGGAAAGCCTTCCAAAAGTCATGTGCAACACCAAGCACTTCTTCCGTACGATTGTTGAAGTTGTTTCCAAAACTCCCACTCTGCGATTTTAACTCTACTGCTGCGACAAGGTGTCCATCCTTTATGAATGTAACATCCCAATTCTTTTGCGGCCTGTAATAACCAGGAATTGGAGCTGAGGTGTTGAAAAACACTTCATTTTCTCGAAAACCTGCAAGTAATCCGATTTCTTTAACAAGGTTTGCAAAGCCGTCAAGCTGCTTGCCACCAGTGACCTGTCCACGTGTACCAGCATCAATACTACCATGAATTCTTTGTCGTTTAGCTTGGATTTCACGCATTCTCCAGTAAAAGCCTGCCGCATCAATTATTCTTTTGTCAAATAACGTCTTAGAAATAGGAAGCATCATAAATAACAATACCTTTTTTGTGTGTTTCGATTTTGCTTATAATATATATCGAGTTTGCATGGGCTTCAATACCAGAAAGTTTTTTTTCAAACATTTGGCGACAGAGCACAACCACGGAAAAAGCGAAGCCTTAGTAGTGGCGAAGAAAAAACATGTGCAAGTAATACCTCCAGTTCCTTTGCACCGCGCCTCATAGCATAGCGAAGTAGCAAGGTGCAGAAAAACTGGCAACTTGTGCCCATTGACTCCCCTTTCTGAATAGGTACCTTTGGCTTAACTATGTTCCCGTAGAACCTTGTAGCTTAAGGTGCTGGAATAAAGCCAGAGCCGCCTGGGGGGATAGTGCCTTTTGAACCAGGCAGGCAATCAGCCGTAAAGGTTTGGCTGGTGGCAATGGCCAGCGTCTTGTCGGAGAGATTCATAACCCACGTGTTCTTATGGGTGTTCTCCAGTGCGTCTGCCAGAGCGTTTCCATCGGCTAAAATGACCAGTCTCTCCGTCTCATTTTCTGCGATTGCGGCGGCAATTTCCGATTGTGCAAACAGGACAGACCATTCGCCGTGATTGATCAGCTTTCTGTGCTGATTGTAGAATTCAATATAGTGGCGTATGATGCGCTTTTCCGTCTCTGTAAGGGAGCGTAAATCCATGGAAAGCATGGGAACGCCTACAAGCATGGCCATAAGGTGCCTGGAAACATTTTCAGGCAGTTCCCCAGAAGCCCAATAAGCTGGGTCTGCGTGAACTGGCCCCAAGTTGCCAATGTTCAGCCTGATTTCAACGAGTCTGCCAAAGTTCAGCCGCCAGTCGAAGGGGGCATCGCCAGCGCGGAATTGCGTTCCCCATGGCAGCATGGCAGGCGTGGCGTAGGATTGCCTGAACTCAATCAGCACGTTTGGATTGTCCGCCTTTAGTCCACCGCACACCTTTTCAATGAAATGATAGGTGTTTCGGGCGTTGGGATGGCTCACATTTGGAGACACGATGTCAAGGAAATCGATTTTCAGACCATCGAGGTCATACTCTTTCGCCAACGTGCGCAACTTGTCCACAAGGATGTCGGTATTGGCGGTATTCACGTCCATCTTGTAGTAGCCTTCAACGTAGTCAGGAAGTGTTTGCTCCCTGTAGGCTTCCAGCATCTTGGAGTGCCTACCGAAGAGGTGCGGGGCCACCCAGAGAAGATAGTTCATCCCCAGAGCCTGGATTCTCTTCACATGCTCTTTGAACTGGGGGAACTTGACGGGAGAGACATTCCAGTCGCCCACGGATTCATACCAGTTTACGATGGTCTTGGGGCTCACACGCTTGTTCTCATCATAGCACCAGCCATCGTCAACAATCAATGTTCCAAAACCCAAGTCCTTTGCAATCGGGCAGGTCTCCTCAACAAAAGCCTGATTGACTTCACCATGCACCACATACCATGTGCAATAGACAGGCTCGTATGCTCCCGCAGGATAGACGAGCTGGGGCAAATCCAGCTTGCCACGCCATTCCGTCAGGGCATCGGTCAATGTCCTGGAGGTCAGGTCAAGAGTGATGCTGAATGGCTGCGTTTCAGGCAATAGGGCAATCACAAAGGTCAGTTCGCCCGTGCATTTTTCCTGATTGATGGCAAAGGTTATTTCGCAGTCGTCAATGATGTTCGTGGAGCTGAAGGCCGCCTTGACACGCCCTGCCCTGCTTAGCAGCGCATAGAACGGGAAGTTCTTCTGCGCACCGCAGGAAACTTTTTCCACCCATGGAATGCGGTTGGTCAGGCCAGGCGTCAAGGCGCTATGCCAGCAGGAAAAGACGTCTATGAGCGGTATCTGCACGGAGGCGGAAACACTGCTCTCTTCCCCTGCGGGCTGAAGGTTGATTTCCGTAAGCTGTTCACCTACAGGATAGCTTTCGATTCTGCCGCTTGAATATTCAATCCTGATGTCCATTTGCGAGACTCCTGCTGAGCAAATCACCGAGTGCGTTTCGTGTCTTAACGAGTGACACTGGCTCGATATTTGGCTCGTCATCAGGAGAAGCAAGAGGAACAATCATGGCTTCCACCTGACGCCACTGCTCGGGGGGCAATTGTTTTTTGGCAAGTGCCAAATAGTCATAGTCATCAATGCCATCTCGCATTACTGCAAGTCTCACAGATGGGACAGGTTCTCCCTCCTTTACGGGCGGATAGAACTTCCAGTTGAGGCCATGTGCGCTGAAGTTCCCTTTCCACTGGTGATCCATCGTCCAGTAAAGGAAGCCCGTCAGCCCCATGCCCCAGCAGCGCCATGTGATAATTCGCGTCGATATCAAGGGAAGGACAGGGGAAATGGATCCATTCAGGTAAACCCATACCTCCTTGCCCGCCTGGCTTGCCTCTTCGATGCGTTTTTTGGCAATGGGCCCCCACCAATTGCTGGGGTCGCCCGCAACCGTAATGTCGCTGTTTTTCAGTACACCCTCGTCGGGAGCGCCCACGGTTAGAACACGGATGTCTGGTGAAATCTCCTTGCAGATTCTGGTGGTTTTGGCCACAGCCTCGTACATGGGCTTCGTGACCTCATCCCACATGTAGGCGTTCAGATTCTTCTCGATACCATATTTCTCGAACTGTTTGACGCATGCGGTCACATACTCCCTGACCTGGGGTTCAAAATCAGGCGAATCTATCATGAGGTCATTGAAATAGACTTTCTTGTCAGGTCTCCAATTCCATGCCCCCATAAAGAAGTAGGGAATCGGGATGAACTTGTAATTGAGTTTTTCTATGGCATACTTGGCAAGCTCGAATTCGTCGGTGTTCGAAAACACACCATCCTTGTAAACCTTCTTGAACTCGGATTTCCCTCCATAGAAGATGGTTGTGGTATGCCTGTATTTTGAGGCAAGTTCTAGAGTTGCCTTGCGCAGGCTTCTCGGCGTATCCCACAGGAGACCGTATGCCGTGTAGTTCGGCTTGTCAGGCAAGGTAAAGTTCCATACATTGACTTGGATGGGGAGGATGGCATGACCGCTCTTGGAATTGTGCCATTTCACAGAGATGCTCCCACTGTATGTGCCAATTTTCTGTGTCTTCGGGCAGGTGACAGTGAGCCAAAGCACCTGGTTGCGCTCTTTGATAGCGCAAGGCAGCTCCAATGGAAGCAGCTTGTCCCCTGCCATGGTTGACATTCCCTGCGCGGTGAACTTGTTGTGCATCTCCTGGTATTCCAGAAACTGGAATACGATGTTTTCCGCTGCAAGCGTCTCTTTTTCGCCATTGCTCAACGGCGAGATTTCGATGCTGTCAATGACTGTATTTTCATCGCAATTGAAGGCCAACTGCACGGATTCCGCCTCGTTTCTTGCCAGATTCACCTTCACATTTGGCAAGGAACTGGAGGGCAGAGCCGTTTCGGGGTGCACCCGCTTTGAGGAAATCTCCTGCCAGATGAACATCCCTTCCCCTCTGTGCACCACACCCGACAACTCCGACGGAAGCAGTTGGTTCTCATCGATGCCGTGCAGCTTGAACTTGGGTGACTTGAATCCAAAGCGCTTTGCTATCTCCGTAGCCTTTGTCTTCATCTCGTCCGTAAGGGTATCGCCCTCGAACACAGCCATTGCGCACTCGAAAACCTGCTTGTCTCCAGCCCGTTTGAAATTGACGAGGGGGTGATAGAGATGGGTGAAGGAGAGGTTCTTGCACCATTTTGCATCGCCAAAGGTGGGAACCAAACCTACAAGCTCGCCATTTGAGAGCGGTGCGTTCAAATTGGGCACGACAAGAATCGTGCGCTTCAACGAACTGCTATGCAGAAAGATGAGATGCGCACGCGCCAGCTTGTCAGCCGATGGCATCGCCTCAGTGGCATAACCATCCAGAGTACCCTCCAGATTGTAGGAGACCGAATCGACCTCTTTGACAACCCGCAAAATGGGAAAGTTGACACTGGCATACAACCGTGTGTCCAACGCAAATAGCTCGTATTTCAGAGTTAGAGCCTCCACGTCGTCCCAAATGCCGATGGTGCGCGTCAGAGAAAACTCGTTGTTCCTGCTTTGGAGGATGAGCTGCCTTCCCCCTGCGACCTCCTTTTCCTGTATGTCAAAGACAGGCCAGCTGGCTTCATCCTGGTCCTGGTAGAAATGCTCCGCTTCTTTGGCATTGCGCCCATGATACCACACAATACTGCTGAAGATGCTCATATTGCTGGTGGCGTCCTTGAAATTGAAGTTGTAATTCCTGCTAGCTTGAAGGTTGCAGACAAAGTTCTTGCCCTTGACAAGGGCGTTCTTGTCCGTCCTTGCGATACCCTGTGTGTATGCAAATCCACCCAATACCAGTAATGACAATGCAATGGCTTTCCTCAACATGGCAGCTCCTTGATTTCAATCCTCACTACGGAAACACCATTGTCGCGTCATAACCAGCTGAACTCAAGAGCGTGAACTCAACCTGCGCCCTGTCTATCCACATTTTGGCTTCGACGTGGCCGTCGGTCATGAGGAAATTGGCGGCGCCGTTGTGGCGTCTGCCGCAGACTTTGTCTGCTCCAGCCGCAAAAACAGCCATGTTCTGGCCAGTGGCATTCCAGTAGATGAACAGATGGTCACATCCCTGATTTCTATCTGTTGACATCACGCAGGAAGAGGGGTTCGTAACCGCAGAGTTCAAACCGCCGCTTAGACGTTTGTTATAGGCGTATGCAATGGCAACTGTTTCTCTGGTACCCGTTGTTGGGTGGGCACCATAAAATTCGAAATCGGCGGCTCTGACGGAAGGGCAGACGAGCGTGGGAGCTTTGGTAGCCGCATCAGGCGTAAGTTGGGCCTTGATAAGATCGTACCATTGGACCGACTTCTGCATGGCTTGCCAACCCACACCAAAGCCCTTTCCCGCAATGGGGAATAGATCATTATTGTCACTTTGGTAGGTGAGGAAGGACAGACCGAGGGTCTTCATGTTGTTCACGCAAGAGATGGCCCTTGCCTTTTCGCGGGCTTTGCTCAATGCGGGCAGAAGCATGGCCGCCAAAATAGCGATGATTGCGATGACGACTAGCAATTCAATGAGGGTGAACGAGTTGGACTTTTTCATCTTGCTCTCCTTTTTGAAGATGATTTGTTTATTGGGATGGTTGTTTTTCCAATAAAAAGCTGTGGTTTTATGACTATGGTCTTGTCCTTTACCTGGTTTGTCTCATCAATATCGCCCAGAAGCAGGTTCAAGGCTTCACGACACAGCTCCTCAAGCCTGTCGTCTATGGCGGTGTATCGCAAGTTGTTTTCATTATTGAGATTGAAGCCCCCCACCAATGAGATATCCTCTGGCACGTTGAGCCCCACCTTGTTCAGGGTATATTCTGTAGAGTTTGCACGATAATTATCTGCGCAAACAAAGGCCGTAGGTTGCTCTGACTTGACTTCAAAAGCCTTTTTGAGGTATTCCCAGTAGTCGATATTGAGTTTTTCCGAAAGGAGAAGTCCATTCACCCGAGGGCGCTGCCAGTTGATAATCCATCGTGGATTTACTTCGAGGTTGAACATGGACATGGAGCGGAGATACCCGTCAAAACGCTCTGAGGAGAGCTGCATCTCACTTTCATTGGAGACATACCCAATGCGTGTGTGCCCCAGGCTGTGAAGGTACTGGACAGCCTTGAAGGAGCGTGAAAAGTTGTCTATCTTGACCCAGTTGCAGTCGATTTCGGGAGTGTCATATTGAAGACCGACTGATGGAAGAGGCTTGATGTACTTTTCCCAGAACTCAACAGGCATCCGCCCATGGAAAATGACGCCACAGACATCGTGGTTCAAAAGGCTGACGGGAGGCTTGTAGTCCAAATCCACGCTGGAGTACAGAATGTTGAACCCCTTTTCCGCCAGTAGGCTTGAAATCCTGTCGAATATGGGAACGAATGTATTGTGGGCGCAGTAGTCGCTCAATTCGGTCTCCATGGAGAGGAAGAGAATCTGCCGCCGCGATATGGGGCTATCTAACATTTGTTCCTGAACAGGAGCAACGTATGTGCCGCTCCCCTGTATGCGCTTCAAAAGCCCCTGCGCCACAAGAGCGTCGATTGCCTTTCGGACGCTGTTTCGGCTGATGTTGTAGTTGTTGGCCAGTTGAACCTCCGTGCGGATGGCCTCGCCTGTGCGAAGCCTTCCGCTCAAAATATCACTGCGTATATCCTTTGCCAATGCATCCCAGGCTTTCTCGTTGATGCGTGTCAGATTCATATTGGTTCTTTAATTCATCCCTAATTTGTTCCTTTATTTATCATTATACCCCAGAAAGATTAAAAAGCAAATGGAAAAAGCAAAAAAAGTGCGCCATTGTCATTCAACCATGGTGGCTCAAGGCGTTCCTACCAGTGTAATCACAATTATCTGCTTGAAAACCGCTTGGTTTACGATATATTGTTAACAGAAGAAAGTATTAAGCAGGGAGATTCACGATGAACAACAAAGTAAAGACCATACCATACGGCGTAAGCGACTTCATCAACATGCGTCGCCGCAACGGCTACTATGTCGATAACACCTGGGGCATCCCGCTCATGGAGGCACTGCCGTACCAGTTGTTCCTGCGCCCGCGCCGTTTCGGGAAGAGCCTGCTACTAAGCATCCTGCACTACTACTATGACGTGAACTACGCCGACCGCTTCGACGAGCTATTCGGCGGAACATGGATTCACGAGAACCCCACAGAAGACCGCGGGCAGTTCCTTGTCCTTCATCTGGACTTTTCAGAAATCAGTGGCGAGAAGTTGGAGGATATACAGCAGAGCTTTGAGGATACCTGCCTCATCGCACTTGACGGTTTTCTCGAACGCTACAAAAAACAGCTTCCCAAAGGAACGCAGAAAAGCGTCCATGAATTGCACAGTTTCAGCAGCAGGCTTAAAGCTCTTGTAAACAAAATCATTGATACCGACAAGCGCATCTTCA
>JAFSTJ010000720.1 GCA_017450525.1 Victivallales bacterium
ATCAAACATTTTATTCTCCTCCTTTATTCTTGCTTTAAGCCACTAGCCACTATCAACTAGCCACCAACTCCCGATACACTTCAAGCGTCGCTTCCGCATTCGATTTCGCGTCGTGACGCTTTAGCGCACGCGCACGAGCATTGGCCGCCATAGCCTCCATTTCATCGCCATGCAGGAATGCATATCGAATCGCACCGGCAAGAGCGTATGGATCTGCTGGCGGAACGAGCATCCCTTCAACGCCGTCCTTTATCATTGACGGCGTCCCGCCGGCGAACGTGGCGATTGCGGGCGTCCCTACAAGCATCGCTTCGCAGAGCGAGTTCGAACTGTTCTCCCCCATGCTTGGCAACACATACAATTCAGCCTGTTCCAACTCCATTCTGACTTCCTCCACAGACAATGACGGCAACAGCGTAATTCGGTCTGCAATGCCAAGCTCCCCTATCAAACGGCGCAGATAGACATTGTAAGATTGATCCATAAGCCTATCCCTCAATCTCGTAGGCTTGCGCAGACCGTTGGCCGCCGCAATCCTCAAGTCGATATCAGGAAATTCCTCTTTTAATGACGCGACAGCCCTTATCAGCCAATGAGCGCCCTTGAACGGTGCACCGCTGCTTGCGCTGCAATAAATGGAATGCGGCTTTACAGACGTCCGACTGCGCATGGCGGAAAAAAGTTCGGGTCGCAAGTTCTCATTTACAGAAAAGTATCTGGCATGAGGATTGAAATACCGTATCACACTTTCATCCCATGCAGTCCTTCCAATAAAATTACGCTGCGTACGCAGGATCTTCTCCTCCTGAACCGCGCGTCCTTCACGCCATGTACGCTGATCGTCGTAAATTGTATGCCCTCTAAACAATGAACGCAGGTTCCAGTTGGTGCCGCGCAACTCGCACGGTGACAGCCCTCCGGGATAAGCGACATGC
Source organism: Victivallales bacterium (assembly GCA_017450525.1). Classification (GTDB taxonomy): domain Bacteria; phylum Verrucomicrobiota; class Lentisphaeria; order Oligosphaerales; family Oligosphaeraceae; genus RGIG3456. The sequence continues at coordinate 936 of JAFSTJ010000720.1, forward strand.
AGGCCAGATATCAACCCCTGAATCGACACGACGACAGGCTTGCCAAGATAAACATTTTGCGGAAAACATCCGTAAAAGTATTCCGTTCCCTGAACATGGATCAGATCGGGATTGAAATCCTCTATAAGCCGTTTCGCCTTCTGCTGAAATCGTGTCGGAATCTTCCTGTACCTAGTAAGGCCTGGTTCGGCATACGACACATAGCGAACTCGTCCAATTTGGATGTCGCAGGGTCTCCGATCCCAACCCATCAAACAGAGTTCAAGCGCGGGGTCTGCTTCAAGCAATGCCTCCAGCATCGATTCGAGCCAGCCACATGAATTGCGCTTTTCATATCCAAGCGTCTCGCACGCCGCTGGCATCAAGCCACTATGAAACCAAAACACCTTCATGCTACTTTACGACCCCAATTTTTCTTTGCCCACGCCACACACCATAGACAATTGCAGGCATAATGATACAAGCCAGTGAATTCGACCATAGTGCAGAACTCACCACTGATTGCCCCGTCGTTCCCACAACTGCGTACACCGCCAGCCCTGTCGGCACGAAGACCGTATAGAGGAACGGGTCATCCATGCAATAATAAACCGCCTTCATGGCCCTAATCCAAATCCATATTATGAAAATCGCCAGTGTAAGTCCAAGCCACCATCCATGGCGACCAAGCAAAGTTAAAAATTGATTATGCGGCAATACTCGAAACCTATATCCTGTTTTCTCGTCAAACGACAAGAATGCCCGCAGATCCTTGATGAAATACGGCGGAGTTCTCATCTCTTCCCATCCCATCGCCCACACGCTGGCACGATCTCCAAACAGTTTTGCATTGATACGTTCTTTCAGCGTTTCATACTGGAAAGTGACATCTCGACGGGTACCTTCGTTCGTCTGTGTGTTTACGGCATAGTTGACAAACGCCAGATTTGCAACAACCATCAATATCGGCAAATAGCGATTCAGAAAAAAGTGGTGCCTGAACCAGAATAGGAATATGATTACAAGAGCATACACCCCCATTCGCGAAAAGGTGCTTCCATATTCATCGGCAGAAGCGACCGAAATGGACCCTCCCTCCGCCTCAAGTCCAATGCGACGGCCAAAAGTCAAAAGCAGCAAGGAAATGATTACCCCAGCACAGGACAGAAATTTCCACGCATTCCCAAATCTTTGGCGTTTGCGCATAAAATAACAACCAAGACTTATGATCAATCCACTTACACTGAACGTAAACACATTGACTATTCGCACACACTGCAGAGTCTCTATCATTATAAGGACCAGCGCCAGTCTTTTGGCAAAATACTCTTTCCCGAACTCATACGAACTAGCGACCGCCAAACCCCAGAAATACACAGAGGGGATAAGAAAGTCAAGAATTGGATTCGCCCAATAACCGGAAAGCCCCCAAGCTTTAGCATCATAGGACATGATCCACGCAGGGATGCCTGACAGTGCCCACACGAAGATGAATGCAAGCGAACCACCATCATATTTCCTTAATATCACATTTTTTATGACGACGAAGAATGCCACGATAGTAAAAAATGTAACAGGACTAATAGTTATGCCTAACCGCAACACCACCTGACCACCTACGGCAAAATATCTGATATTGCTTCTCCCAAGCATCAGCAGAAGGAGCGCCGGTATTCCCTTAATATCGGCCTTCCACGTAAGATACGCAATAACAGGAAACTGCATCAGCATGCCAATTGCAGGAACAACAGACGAAATCGCCCATGCGACTAATGAGTAAACAAGCAACTTGTCTGCCGAGGAATCTGATAAAAATCTTGACATTATATCTCCTTAATCATTAGATGCCATTGACCTCGACAAAAATTGACGCGAGATACTATCATACATACTTGTGATGTTGACAACCTAAAATGCGTCTATGCTTTCCTAAAACCGCCCGCAACCAGCTTATTCTTCAGCCTGGCTGCCTCATTCAAAGCAAAAAGCCTTTCTCTTCTATCAAAGACCAAAAATGCTGAAAAAGAGACGAGCACAGAAATGGTTGTCGCCGTTGTTAAACAAATCCTGATGAAAGACGGCGTAAAAGCATGCGCAATAAAACTGCCGCTCGACAATGAAAATGCTGCAACCACGGCAATTGGGATTACTATCCGAACAATCCAATACCAGAATCCTATGCCTACTATGCGGTGTGCAAATAGAACCCTGACGAGAGACAGTGCAGCCGAATTTGCAATGATGGCATAGCCTATGCCTATCACACCAAAAATCTTCGCGAAAAAGTACATAAGGAAAACGGTAATGTATGAAACCATGCCCAATGTGAACTGATACACGCCAACCTTCCCAATCGCAAGTATCGCCATATGATATCCAAGTCCAATCTTTGCGCAGACAGCCGACACAAGCACACATCTGCACAGATCAGCAGCATACTCTGGCGGATCCACTAGCCAAAGCCGCAGGACTTCGTCCGCCTCTATGAATAACGGAACGGCAAAAATCAGCACAAGCAATGTGCAAAACTTGCAGCTGCGATGTGATAAAGATATCGCTTCGCCATGCTGCCCACCGCCCTCATGAGAAGTCACCGCCGGCATGAGCGCGCCATGCATTGAACTTGCCAGCGAGTTTGCCTGCGATGACAATTGATTGGCAACATTATAGGCAGAATTTATCTCTGAGCCAAACAGTTTGTTGATTATTAGTGCGGCCCCATGATCACGAGCCACACAACCAAGACTGCTAAACAGGTCACACGCCCCAAACATTACCATTTGCCGTATTCGTTCAAGATCAAAAAGTCTACGTGCACATACACGGCAGAACGCAAAACGATGTCTCGCTCTGTTTATCTGAATCAAAATCACAACAGTAGGCGCAATCGACATTATTGCAGCATAGAAAATCAACTTGTCGCCGCCGACATACAGCAGAACAAACGCACCGGAAAAGGTAATCACC
>JAFSTJ010000721.1 GCA_017450525.1 Victivallales bacterium
CAACCTGAGTGGGCGCCGCCTCGGCGCCCACATTATTATTGTTTTTGCAGGATTTCTGCATTGTCGATCAAGAGGATGCCTGCTGTGCCGCGGTCAATGCCTGCAGACAGTTTGACAAGGGGATTTTCTCCTTCCTTGATTTCGAATGGAACTTCCAGAGCCTGCCAGTCTTGGCCCTTAGCTGCGCCAGTCTGCCTGACTTTCGCCTTTCCCTTGCCGACCTCCACAAAGAGCAGCGGTCTCTTGCCCACGAGATTCTGTGCTTTGAACTGGCAGCGGAAGATGTAGTTACCAGTGCCTTTCATGCGTACCGAACGAGTGAGCAAAGTCGTGGTTGCGGCATTTGCCAGATCGAATTTTGCACATCCAGAATTGGCGATGCCTGCGTTCTGCTCAAAGGAGAGCGTGGCTTTGCCAGGTGTGCGCTGCCAGAAGCGCCAGTCACCGAATGTGTTGTTAACTGGCGGCTTGTCAAAGCGGTCGGTAAGCAGGCTCTTTTCCTGATAGTTGCGCTCCTGGTAGATTTCCACGGAATCAACGGTGATTTTGCCTTTGGATACCTTCTGCGTACCTACGGAGACAGTCGCCTTCTTCCATGTGCAGGCAGGTGTGGTGAATACCAGGTCCATTGTCTGCCATTCCCCGTTGCGTTGCTCCTTTGTCATGCATTGGCGCAGGGAATAGAAGCGCCCGAAGGACGTTTCGTTGTTCTGTTCTGTCTGGTAGTCGATTTGTACGAAGACATCGCCTTCCGTGCCAGTTTCCTGTGCACGGACTTTGCAGGTCATGCGGTAGAATGTGCCCTTTTCGGGTTCAATGGTATGCACCAGCATGGTGAGCGCGTTTTTGCCTGCGGCCAGGTCAAAGGAAACTGCGCCTGACCCGTCAGCGCCGCCATTGGCTTCATGGACTGCTATTGACTCGCCAGGGAAGCGTTGCCAGAAGAGCCAGTCAGGTGCGGGCTTGTTCTTTTCCGTGCCAGGTTTATCGAAGTTCTCAGTTGCGATGAGTTTCTCGCGCATGAGTTTTCTCGGGTGCAATGTGGCGAGAGCAAAGTCTATGCGTGGGCGTACGAAGTCGTGGAAACTGCTGTACAACACCTCGGCGCGTTTCTTTTGCGCAGGTGTCGCGTCTTTGCTGTTGGTGCGCATTTGGGACAGAAGCTGCTCGCAGCGGTCCAAATCTTCGGTTGTCAGACCATTCAGATATGTCTTGTTGTCGAAGTCCAAATAGGTGCTTTTCTTGCTGGACTGGAACCAGTTGCTGGCTGTGCCTGTCTTCTTCATGTATTCCTCCCAGAAGTCGAAATACTGTTTCAGGAATGGCGCCGCCTTTTCGCCGACAGCCAGATTGTACCATTCTTCCAGAAAAGCATCTACATCCATGTCAGGATTCCAGAGAAGTTGCGCCATAAGCGTGGTCTTGGGGCCTTCGGTGGGAAGTTCCGTGCCATAGACCTCGGCATAATAAGCGATTACGTTGTTCTTGGCGGCGAAGCGTATGTAGTCCGCAAAAAGATGGTTGTATATGCGGGGGGCATAGTAGAATTGGCTGCCATACGCATAGTCATACCAGCCCAGTTGCTGCGCCTTTTTGCCCCAGTCGCGGGTGCGCTTCTGGTCTCGTTCGGCGCATTTTGCGTCATACCAGTTAAGGCGTTCCACGCAGATGAATGGAACCGCACGCTTGTCTAGCGAGAATGTGGGCGGGTCTGTGATGGACACGTATGCCAGCATGCCGTACATTTTGTCTGGAAACTCCTTGGAGACACCGGCGATGACTTTGTTTACCCAGGAATAGTAATAGTCGGAGCAGTCTGGATAGCCCATTGAGTTTTTGCCAGTTGGCTTGTAGTCCTCAAAGTGGGTGTAGTCATTCATGCCAAGGGAAAAACTGCTGGTGTTGGGCTCTTTGCGGAATTTTTCCGTGATGACGCGGATTGCTTCTTCAGTCAGCCCATCGGCGTTGAGTTTTGGATTCCATTTCGTGTAACTGTCACCGATTTTCATTTTCTCGGGGAAGAAGTGCCTGTGTGTGGCAAAGTACTTCTTCGGGTCGAAAAGCCGCATCAGATTGTGGTGGAATTCAATTGCCCGCGAAAGGCGGTTGAAGCGCTGCCAGAGGAGAAAGTCCACGTCATTGCGCTTTCCATGAGGATAGGGCCATGAGAAGAAGCGGCTCACGAACTTGGGTTCCTCGGAGACGGTCTGCATTGGAATCTCAATCTTCTGCTGCAGCACTGCGTGGAGCCCCTCCTTGCCAGGGAAGAGCCAGCGCACACCAGCATAGCGGCGGAAGAACTCCGACACGCCATTGACTACGCCTTTTTCAGATGGGGCCCAGATCACGATGTTCTGAGCATCAGGGAAGGCTATGACAAAGCCCTCCTGCTGGATGCCCGCTTTCTGGAAGGGCTTGGACGCCTCGCAGCTCCCCAGATGGATGGTGAGCTTGGCGTTCTCATTAACAATGGGCGCATTTGTTACCTTAGGCCACAGATGGCGGAACAGTTGCATTGACATTGCACTGTTGTCGCCCATGTCCAGGGCGACTGGCTTGTCAGCCTCGATGGCTATGGTCTGGCTTTTCACCATATTTGCGGAAAGGGCGCACATCAACGCGATAATTAGAGAAATGAACGTATTGCGCATAATAAGTTTTCTTATCTTGCCTTGCCGTCCTTGGTCCAGGGATTGTTGTCAAAGCTCTTGGACTTGAATACACTTCCCTCTGCATAGACAGCGGCACGGAAGTCCGCGATGTTCATTGTTGTGCTTGGTCCATTTTCTACCGTAACATGTCCATCAAGCCAGCATACATTGCCTTGCTTGAGATTGTGTGGAAGCCAGACATGGTATTTGTAATTGCCAGGATTGAATGAGGCGCACAGTTCAGAGCCGCGCATATTGACTGATTCAGAGTCAAGGGTTTCGGCAAGGTCTATGACAGATGAAGTCCTGGTCACTTGTGAGAGATTGTATGCGTATGCTTCTCTTGGGACGGTAGTGCCACCCCAGTCACTGTCGTTGAAGCAGAGGTCGTAGTTGCATCCGTAGTCGGGGTTAACCAGTTTCGAACTGTTTTTAGCCCACGTCATTGCTGTGCCATCGCGGAATGCCTTGCGTGTTTGGGTAGTGGCTGACGCGTCATCAAATCTGGATGGGCATGCGAGAATCGCAGGGTTGACGATATATTTGCTATCCATCATTATACCAACCCATTTGATGTTTGCCGTGGTTCCTCCCATGCGATATGGTGGTGTGCAACCATCAAAGTCATCGCGGTAAAGTGCGCGTGAGAGAGATAGTTGCTTCATATTGCTTGTGCAGGAAATCATGCGCGCCTTCTCTCTTGCCTTGCTCAGCGCTGGCAGCAACATTGCCGCAAGAATTGCAATGATTGCGATTACGACCAGCAGTTCAATCAAGGTGAAGCAGTTTTGAAGTGACTTTGGATGTTTCATGTTCATTTCTCCTTCATTTGGGGTTTCCGTTTGGAAAGTATTATTAATTTTATTGTTCAATTTCAATGCCATTGGGAATGTCAATCTGCGGCTTGTTTCCTTGTTGCAATTTCACCGATATGATGCCTTGCGGAACGGCGATTGTGCCCTCTGCGTAGTCCAGCCCGCACAGGTCAGGCTTGAAGCTGATGCGCCTGAAACCTGGTTCCAGCGGCGTGACGCCCAGAATGCTCTGGAAGCACCATGGCGCAGGTCCCGAGGCCCATCCGTGGCATAGGCTGTGGCGCAGTCCCTTATAGCAGAATCTGCCAAAGTCTGCGTGTATGTTGGGGCGGCCAGAAACGGGCATTTCATCCAGGCGAGTTGGCTTGTCCTTCAGCCAATCTAGGTCAAAGTCCTCCCAGAAACTGGTGGCCCCCATGTCAAGCATTCCGCCCCAGTAGCGTCTTATCAACTCCAGTGCGGAAACGTGCGGCAGACATTGGATGATGTAGCCGCCCATGTATGTGCTTATGCCGCTGCATGGATTCTGTGCAAGGATACTGCTGCAATCGGCTATTCCCGCCAGATGCTGCATTGCGGCGGCTGATTTGTTGTGGCCAGGCTTTGGTGCAGACATGGCGATTTTTTGTCTTGCCTGCTGCAATTCTGCTGTGTCAAGCTGCATTGCGGTGAATAGTGCTTCTGCAGCCTTGAGTGCCATTGCGAAAAGCCCGTAGAAGCCCGCGATGGTTCCCTGGGAATCCTCCTGGCTGGGCCAGTCCAGAAAAACATGCCCCTGCAATTCTATGCTGCCGTTGGATTTTACCATTGACAGGTATTGCTTTGCTGTGTCCTGGACAAATTTGCCGTACTTTTCCAGAATGCCATTGTCTCCGCTGTGCATGTACCATTCATATATGGTCATGATGATCCATAGCGGATAGCTGGTGTGGTCATTTGCAAAGTGGCCTTCAGCTGTGTTGAAGCAGAGCTGCTCCAGTGTGGCGTCCAGAGCGTCTATTGCACCGAACAGCGGCAGTATCGCCCTGGTGGCAGGATGCAGGTCGCCGCCCCAAATCATGCGGTCCCGTTTCACTCCGTCCAGAATGTAGTCCTGTATGCAGAGCCGCACCGTGCGCACTGCTGTGTCAAAGATTGCGTTCAAGCGCTGGTCTGAGCAATTGAAACTGCCGATTTGCTCCAGATTACGCGTCAAGCTGACCGCCAGTATATTTACCAACGCTGCCTGTCCCTCTAGTCCGTCAATCCTCACAAAGCGGAAGCCTGTGTTGCCGAAGTCCACGGTGGAGAGCATGTTCAACGGCAGTATGATGTCGTGTATGGCATGGTCCATGTTTGGTTCACCGCAGGCCTCGGCTATGGATTCCCCGAAGCGCAGTCGTATTTTCGCTGGCTCCATAAGGCTGCTTACAATGCGAATGCCTCCTGATAGCTCGCAGCCGAAGTCCAGCAGAAGAAAACCGCCTGCCTCGATTGTGCAGACTGGGAAGCGGCTTGCTGTGAAGTTGGATATGACGGTGTTGTTCACCAATATGGAGGAATTGGCGCATTGTGCCTCGTCCACAATGCGTATGCATGGCGTGAAACAGCGTTGGAATGATATGTTGCTGGCGTCGTATTTCATATTCAAGAAAATGCCTATCGAAAAAACACTGCAAATTATACTTGAAAAATCGCCCAAAATCTTTAACAAAATGGTATTTTAATAGCACGAATTGGCAAAAAATCATTGGTGGTGGCTATGGCATGCCAGTTGTAGCGACGTGTCACGCCAGTTTACGTTGCGGCGACGGCCTTAGCGCAGCATACCCCCGCCGTCGCACGAATGGTGTGCTTTTCGCTAGCACCATGCCTCGCAAGTTGCCGTAGTGGCGACGGCCTTAGCGCAGCGTACCACGCCGTCGCACGAATGGCGTGCTTCTCGCTAGCACCATGCCTTGCAAGTTGCCGTAGTGGCGACGGCCTTAGCGCAGCGTACCACGCCGTCGCACGAATGGTGTGCTTTTCGCTAGCACCACGCCTCGCAAGTTGCCGTCGCTATTTCGGCAACTGGCGAGGCACAACACTTTCGCACTGCAAAATCATCATCTGGGTTTGTAATGCAAAACTGTTGAATTATACTATGCCAGCTTTTAGGCGTTGCAGAAAAAGCGCAATGTATTTTTCAACGACAATGGGTAATAATTCACATAAATAGCGTTTTCTCAGTTTGATACATAACCAGCAGACAAAGCTGCTGGTGTTGTGCTTTGTGAACTACTGAAATTAGTACCTTCGATATTCACGAAAAAGCACACCTGCAGGCACTCTGTGTCTTGGTGTCTCTTTCGTGCTTTTTCGTAGGTCGTCCTAAACCTCAGTAGTTCACGGAAGAGACGCTTTTTTTTGCTGTGATGAGCAATACAACAGGAGAGACGACAATGGCGGAGAAGAAAGAGATTTTTGCGGACGGCATCGGGCAGATTCACTTTGCTGGCGGCATGGTGCGTTTCGATTTGGTTGCATTGCAGCCAGAGGGAGAAGGCAAGGCACCCATGCCTGAATCACATGCACGCCTTATCATGCCTCCACAGGGCTTTTTGTCCGCCTTCAACTCAATGCAGCAACTCATCGACAAGCTGGTCGAGGCAGGTGTTGTAAAGAAGAACAATAACATCGACTGAATCCTTATATGCTAGTGCCTTTCCGAAAATATGCAGTAGGGTATGATTGGAAGATACAGGGTGGTTTCACCGCCATGGTGGCTCCCTTTTTGACTACAGTCAAGGAAGTTTTCTTCTCATGGCCAGGCATGGTATCGGGACGATATGTCCAATTGCCGAAATCTGCGGAGGAAAGCATCGAGCAGCTGGTGTCGGATCTGGCTTGGTGTCGCAAAAACGGCATTGAGCTTGACTTGCTGTTTAATGCAAACTGCTACGGCGAGGAAGCCTATACTGAAACCTTGCGCACACAAGTCTATGGCGTGATGGCGGAGCTTGGGCGGCGTGATTTGTTTCCAGAGATTGTCACAACCACGTCACAGTTCATTGCCAAAGTGCTTAAAGTACACTATCCGCAGGTTGAGATTCGCGCGAGCGTCAATATGCGACTTGAATCCACTAAGGCAATGGAGTTCATTTCAGACATCTTCGATTCCTTCTATATCTGCCGTGACATTCAGCGTGACAGGCAGGTGCTGAAGTTCTTCTCCGATTGGTGCAATGCGCACGGCAAGAAACTCTGTATGCTTGTCAACAGCGGTTGCTTACGTTGCTGCCCCATACAGATATGGCATGACAACTACCTTTGTCACAACCCCTGGAAAGCCGAGGAACAGGAGTTCATCCTTCACTATCCCTTCCGTCTTTGCGGACGTGTGACTATTGACATAAAAACTGCCATTGAAGTGCTTCGCATGAGCTGGATACGTCCAGAAGACATCCATTACTACGAGCCTTATGTTTCTGCCATGAAGTTGGCCACACGTTCGACGCCATATCCTGACAAGATGCTGAAAGCCTATGCCGAGGGGCATTACGAGGGGGACCTAATGACCATCATCGGCCATGACACCCCGTATTTTGAAATTCGGAACGAACTGTTCCCTGATGACTGGATTGAATCAGGTATTGCACAGAACTGCGCCATCAACTGCACTGAATGCGGCAAATGTGATATGGTGCTAAAAAAAGTACTTCGTCCGCAAAGAATCCAGCAGCCAAAATATACCTTGGTTACTTGAAACATGTTCATCCAACCATTGTTCTGATCATACCCCCAAAAACGGAAAAAATTAATCTTAGGAGAAGCCAATGTCTGAATACATTGTCACAGATTTCACTGGAAGCAGCACCACACCTGGCTCGTTTTTATATGCCATCGCTCAGCAAAACGGCGAAACCATCATTACAATTTCAGACGAGATGGCAGACCAGACTCTATCCCTAAATAATGATGTGACTGTCAAAGCCTCTACTACCTTGGCACTTGTCCAGGGCATGACAATGGATTTTGCATCTCGTTACACGGAACTGATTGTCGACGGCACCGTGAACACGAACGGTGCGCACCTGACGGTCACAAACGGCTATGGGGTCACCGTTCATGGTGGCGGTGTTTACAGCCAGAATGGCGGGAGCGGCAGCGGCGTCACCATCGGTGTGAACGGCGGCGGCCGCGCGAACCTTTTCAACACGAGCGCGGGGCCGGTCTCCTTCTATTACCAGTCGTACACGACGAACGGCTCCTACGGCACGATCGCGGACTCGTCCATCGGCTCTCTTACCGTGAGCAGCTACTCGCAGGTGTCGGTGTCCAACTCGACGCTGGGCAGCGCGGAGCTATACGGATCCGTGGACATGCAGGGCGTGACGGTGACGGGCCTCCTGAACCTCGGGAACAACGTGGACGTGACCGCGACGGACCTCACCCTCGACAACAAGGAGGCACTGCGCCTTGGTGACATCTCCGTGCTTGATTCGATCAGTGGCGTGACTTTCGGGAACGCCTCCCCCTACGTCGGCGTCTCAGGCACTCTGGGGCACGACGCGACGCTGGACACGTGGGAGGGCGTGAGCGACTACCGCCTGTGCGTGAGCAGCGGCGACTGGATCATCAGCAGCGGTGTCACGCTGGACATGACCTCCGCCGTCAGGCTGGACTTCACGGCGTACTACACCAACCTGGAGATTCACGGCGCCGTGAACACGAACGGCGCGCACCTGACGGTCACGAACGGCTACGGGGTGTCCGTGTCGTCGGGCGGCGTGTACAGGCAGACGGGCGGCTCCGGCGAGGACGTCAATGTGGAGGTGCTTGCTGGTGGCCGCGCGGACTTGTCATGCACGACGGCGAAGTCGGTCTCCTTCTATTACCAGTCGTACACGACGAACGGCTCCTACGGCACGATCGCGGACTCGTCCATCGGCTCGCTCTCGGTGAGCGGCTACTCGCAGGTGTCGGTGTCCGGCTCGACGCTGGGGAGCGCGGAGCTGTACGGCGTCGTTACGCTGGGCAGCAC
>JAFSTJ010000722.1 GCA_017450525.1 Victivallales bacterium
ATCAAAATCAATAAAAACTCTGCGTCTCTGCGTCTTTGCGTTTCTGCGTTAATGAGAGAGGCTGAATAGTCACGCTTGTGGTCACAAATATTGGGCTGTAATTTGCTTTGGGTATAATGACGTATATATTATGCGAAAACAATACGTCATGGGGGTGTCCTTATGGAAGAAAAAACAAAACTCACATTGCGTCCATCGCGGAAAGTTATCGAGCTTGCTCACCAAATGGCCAAGGAGGAGAATACTAGCATAACTCAAATGTTCTCCGCATTCATTATGGCCAGGCATAGAATCAAGTCAATCAAGAAGATACCAGCTGGACCACTGACGCGTTCTGTTCTAGGTGTTCTTAAAGTTAACCAGGATTTTGACTATAAGAAAGAAGTCGAAGATATACTTGATGCCAAGTACAGTTTGAAATGAAGATTTTTGTAGATACCAATATTCTTTTGGATGTTTTTCTTGAAAGGAAGCCTCATTGCGACTACTCTATAAAAATATGGGATATCGCAGAAAACAGAATGGCCGAGGCTTTTGTGTCTGCAATAAGTTTCAATAACATCTACTATATTCTTAACAAATACCAGGGGCGAGATCGTGCCCGACGCTCCCTTGAGGTGCTGAATGCGAACTTTTCAATTGTGCCATTGGATAAGGGCATTATGGAGAAGGCAATATCTTCTCCAATGTCAGATTTTGAAGATGCAATACAATTATTCTCCGCGCTCTCGTCCAGGGCAGATTGCATAGTCACCAGGGACTGCAAGGATTTCCCGCAGGACAGCATTCCAATTCTAAGTCCGCAGACATTTCTTGCACAGTTTAACCTTTAGGGGGCCCATTGCAGAAAAGGCGCCTCGGAATGGATATCGTATTTGTCGAATGAGAGGCGGCTGGCGTGGAGTGCCTGGCGTGGAAGGATTAGGGCTTTTTTGTCTTCGTCGGTCATTTTTCCTGCTATGAAGCGCAGGAATATGCTTTCGTCGGGTCCGTAAAGTTTATCGCCTACCACGGGGTATCCTAGGCTACGGAGTGTTGCGCGTATCTGGTGTGTGCGTCCCGTATGAAGTTGTGCCTCCAGTAGAGAGATGCCATTTTCCCGCTTCAGGCAGGTGAAAAAAGTGCTGCTGCTTTCGGATGTAGAATTAGGTTGTGTGTATGAGAATGAGCGTCGTTTGGAGACCAGTGCATTTTCATCGTGGTAGAGCCAGCCATTTGCCTCAAGCGTGTCTGGAAAGTTGCCATAGACCAGCACATTGTAGCATTTGCATGAGCTTGGCGATTTGAGGGATTTGGTGGCTTTGCAGGCGGCCTTTGAGTTTCTTGCCAACAGCACTATGCCCGAGGTCTCCCTGTCAAGTCGATTCACAAAGCGCACTTGCTCCATTGGCGGAATGCCAGGAAGGCTACCCTCCTTGAGGAGTGCCCATAGCGTATGGTTGAAGAAGCAGCCTGATGGGTGGCAGGGTAGATCGCCTGGCTTGTCCAGGGCGATGAAATCTTCGTCCATGAGCAGGATGCGCACATCCATGTCCACAGGCGGCTCTTCAATGGGGCGAGGAATGTATTCCATTTCCTCGCCCTCGGCAAGGATGTGTTCCTCTGTTGCGGCAGTGCCGTTTATGAGAATTCGTCCTTCTGCAAGAAGTTCCTGCCACAAGTCGCGGCTGTGGTATGTGTAGCGCGAGGACAGGTAGTCCAGCAACTTCATGCCACCATGCTCAATTATGGTCTTGGATACTCTTTTTAACATTTCGATGATATTTTTATCCACAGATTAACACCGATTACCACAGATTAGGTTATAAAATCTGTGTAAATCTGCGAAAATCTGTGGATAAAAACTATCTGTGGAGGATGAATCTCAATGACAGTTTGTGGTCGCCTGGCATGAGTCGATATTTTTCCCATGGCATTGGACCACACGCACCAGAGCCGCTGCCAGATTGAGCGCAATCCAGGTTGATTGTGAAATTGTCTTCCTCTTGCAGTTCAAATGGGTGGTTTGCCTCGGTTAGTGCCTGGTTGGAGTAGGGTTTTGCCGAGAAGTCGAAAGATGTGGCTAGTTTTTCGATGCGAAGTCCCTTGCCGCGCAGGTTGTAGAAGACTGCCCAGCGTGTGAGGTGCCTGTTGCCGTTTTCCTGTGGGCGAAGGTAGTCCGTTGTGAGTGCCTTTACATCGCAGCGGAAAAGTCCCACTTTTTGCGCCTCGAAGGTATCCACGTATGCCTCTCCAGGGCCAAGACCGTACCATGCCACGCGGGCAAAGTCCGTGGGAAT
>JAFSTJ010000723.1 GCA_017450525.1 Victivallales bacterium
ATAATTATGATAGAGCATTGGCTAGACGGTGCATTTGAGGAGGTGGGGCTTCCTGTTTCAGGCAGTCCCAACCGCTTTGTCAGGCGCAATGTATTCAAGTCGCTGGACAGCGGCGAATGTTACGTCGTGGAGGGCGTGGATTTACCAGCCTCGTCAAAGCGCATACGTCAGGCCGAGATACTGGAGGAATTGTTCGGGGCTGGCAATGAAAAGGTTGTGAGTTGGATGCGCACCAGGGAAGGGCGCTTTGGCATATATGACCATGGCCTTTTCTGGCAGTGTCGAAAGTATGTGCCATGCAATGAATTGCCGAGGGACAGTTATGCGCTGGATGCCTGGCGCGGAATTGAGGCGGCGCGTTTTTTAAAGGGCATCATGCCATATAAATGTCAGGAGCATCCATTCTATGTGACCGATTATATACATCGCCTTATGCACGTCCTTGAAAAGGAGAGTCCTGCCTTGCATGGTGATTTGGGCGATGTGCTGGCCGCATTGAAGTTGAAGCACGAGGACGAAGGCGAACTGCCGCTGGTGTTCTGCCATGGAGATTTCCATCCAGGCAACATACTCTGGGGCGACAAGTGCATAAATGCGGTCATCGATTGGGAATTCTGCGGGCCAAAGCCAATCTGCTATGATGCGGCAAACTTGCTGGGCTGCATAGGCGTGGACAATCCAGACTGGCTCTCCGCACCGATGGCAAGTGCATTCCTGAAAGAACTCAAGTTGCCGCCATTCGCGGAAAACATGCTGCTAAAATATATAGTTGCCCTGCGCTTCGCTTGGATGCGTGAATGGTGGCATCTCAAGGACAAGGATATGATAGTTCAGGAACTGGACTTCATGTGGATTGTCATTTCCATGCTTGGCTAATGTATAATGATTATTGTAAATTTGACCGATTGTAATTTGAAAATTTGACCGATTGTAATTTGAAAATTTGACCGATTGTTTTGGATTTCATCCTCAAAAAAAAGACGGAGGATATTTGAATGCAAAGGCAGAACTATAGGTCTGCCTTGCGCTTTGCTTAATCTGACGCAAGTTGATGGGAAGAAGTGGAAATGCTGCTGAAAAACTGATAGTGGTATGTGGCGTCTGCAACGCCGCATACCAACGTAAAGACGGTGTATATGTGGTGCCGATAACAATGTTAAAACCGTAGTAGCCTGTATTTTTCTGCTGTCCTTATGACGTGCAGGCTACTACCGTTTATTATTCATAGTATGCCTTTTTCTCGCCGTATGTGATTGGGCAGTCCTTGCCGTAGGAGCGCACACCTTTCGCGTGGACAGGCACGGCTGCTTCGTCTGGCGTTGCGCCAGGTCTGCGCCACTGGAAGACTTCTCCTGGCTTCAATGAGAGGCTGTATGTGTTTTCGCCGACTTGTGGCAGCGTTTTGCCAAATGCCTTTGCTGTGCTATTGTCAAAGAACCTGACGGTTCCGTTCCAGGCGTACTTACCGCACTTTATCTTGAACCAGCGTATGCCCTTCTTGTCTCTTGCGGCAGAAACCTCAAGCCCGCCAACGGCGGCAAGATTGTGGAATGAGCATTTGCCGCCTAGTGATGGCAGCGGCACTGGGAACAACTTGAGTTGCTTGCCGTGGCTCTGGAGCATGGATTCCATTACGCCGTAAAGCATTGCGCCTGCGTTCTGAATCATGCTCATGGCTTCTGCGCGTCCTTGCACTGTGTTCATCTGCCCCAGTAGCGCGTGTGACTGCGCCTGCGGCACATCGTATTTGCGGCGCTTCTCCGAAATTGACTTGAACACGCCGCCAGGACTTGCGCTGAACATGCCATTGGACTTGATGAAGTCTCTTATCAGCACTGTATGCAGCATGGTTTCAGCGTATTCCGCATCCCTCATCTTGACAGCGATGTCAAAAAGCCAGCCGCCAGTCAGGTCGCATGCCACGCCGACCTTGCCCTGGAAACTCTTTCTGAAGGTATGGTCAAGATGCTCGCGCATGGTCTTTAGCGCCACATTTGCAATTGGCGAGTCCGCATCAATGTCTTCTGCGGGCATGACATTCGCAAGATAACTTGGATGGCAGAGCAGGGTGCGTCCCTTTTCACTTGCGGATGCGATGAATTCGCCGTTCTTTGTAGGATAGTCGGGGAACAAGTCCAGCATTTTCTGGGCCTTCTTGGCGGTGGGGCTCATTTGTCCAAGTTCCTTGTTGAAGTCAACCACTGCCTGGAAAAGTTCCTTGAACAATGCCAGGTCGTTTCCAGTGTTCCAGGCTGGGAACACGCCTTGCTCTGGCGCCCAGGATGGCCCTATCCAAAGGCGTCCGTTCTCGCCCACTTCGCAGTACAGGAAATAGTATCTTGCGGCAGATTCAAGAATGGGCAGTATCTCGTTGCGGAGGCGCTCTGGATCTGGGTCATATTGATGCCACTTGATGAAATGGTCCGCATAGAAGCCCGTGGAGCAGCGCATGGTGCGGTAATGGCCGCGGGACATCTCGCGGCCCTCTGGACCAGTTGCCTGCGGGAAGCGCAATTCATCCACGCCGAATGCCTCCTTGGTCTCCTTGCGTATGTTGGGTATCCAGGATTCCAGTGTCTTGAAGACACACTGGTGCAGTTCTGGATGGTTGATTGCGAAGAGAGGCCAGGCGTACATTGCAAAATTGATGTTGCCGTGATAGTCGCCAGACCAGGGTGCCTCCGCCTCCGCGTTCCAAAGCCCGAACAGGCCAGGAGCCACATTGCCGCGGGATGTGCATGCCATCTGGTAGAGATTGCTGTACCACAGTCCCTCCAGTGCGGGATTCTCCAGGGCAATACCGCTCTTTTTCCAAAATGTCCTCCACCAATTCTGGTTGCGCTTCTGGATTGAGGCAAAGCCTTCCTTCTTTGCAGCAAGCAGTTTTTCCCTTGCCAGTTGAAGTAGATCGCCCTTGTTGCCTTCCACGTCCACAATCAGAGTGTGGAATACATCGTATTTCAGCTTTGGTGGAGGAGTGTTGTTGTATGCGTCCTTGCCAGCATCCATGCTGCTTTGAAGCATGTCCAGCGCCGAATATTCATAGTTCAGTGATACAT
Source organism: Victivallales bacterium (assembly GCA_017450525.1). Lineage (GTDB taxonomy): Bacteria > Verrucomicrobiota > Lentisphaeria > Oligosphaerales > Oligosphaeraceae > RGIG3456. The sequence continues at coordinate 3,060 of JAFSTJ010000723.1, forward strand.
CCACCGCTGCATGGCCTGGCTCGCAGTTTTTTGCAACCTTGAAAGGACGGCCATCCACAGTGAAGGCGGCGATGGCCTTCAGTTCCTCATTGAAGTCAAATATGATGTATGCGATACCGTCCTCTGTCACGCCGTTTTCCAGGATGCGGGCCTCTGGGTCTTCCAGCCTGTACAGTTCCACACGTTGCCTGTATGGAAAGCGACATAGGTAGTGCAGATATGTGTCCTCGACATGTATTGCGGTGATGTCATCGTCGGGTGATGTGAGTGCCGTCCATTTTGACGCCTTGCTGGAAAGTTCGTAGTTGCCTCTGACCTCGCCCTTTGCAATGTCCATTTCCATGCGCTTGTCAAAGAGGGTGACCGCATGGGAAAGGCCCCATGCCTCCAGGTTGATGCGCAGGCGGCCTCCTGGTTTGAAGCCTGGGCGCTCCGTGTCGTGGAATTCCTTGTTGATTTCCTCCAGCAGAGCATCCGTGCTTTTCTTCATCAACTGTTTGAACTTTTGCAGTGGCAGTCTCTTTGGACCAACCAGATGCCTTTTCCACAGGTCAAGTCGCGTGAATGCGTATTCCAGCACAGTGTCCTGCGGTTCGAACAGCAGGCCACCATATTGCCCGTTTCCAATGGCCAGGCCATTTGCCCACTGTGCAGGGCTTGTGTTCATGTACAAGGTGTGTGAGGCAGCACGCTTCACGCCGTCAAAAGTGTTTTTCTTCTGCATGGTTTCCTATTTTTTATTGATATTTAAAGAGGTACTGTATTATAATCTGTACCAGCCTTTAGGCAATAACTTGGATAAAAATTAGTTCGGTGGAAATGCAAAGAGACACTAATGTTTTAGGTTTATTCTAACAGATATGAAAACTTTTATGGTATATTAACGATTACCTTTGTGAAAAAAACATAATGGGTTATATAGTACGTTCAATATGATTTTCAT
>JAFSTJ010000724.1 GCA_017450525.1 Victivallales bacterium
ATGTGCGCGGCCATGAGCCGCGCACTCAGGACGTGTGACTTACATAAGCCGGTTGCGGCCAATGTGCGCGGCCATGAGCCGCGCATTCAGGACGTGTGACTTCCATATGCTGGTTGCCATCGTGTCAATTTTTCTGCTCGACGATGAAGCCGTAGGTCTGGCCTGCGTGGACCTTCCATTTTTCGCCTGATTGTATGACGCCCTTCATTGGGCCGATAATTGCGCGGAGCTGCTTGCCCGCAGGCAGCTGCAAGGCGCGTTCACCGGTTGATTTTGCCTGGATGAAGTAAACATCGTTGCCAATCCATGCTGGGTCGTCCGCACCACAGTCGTATACGAATACGCCTGCCTTTTTTGCAATCTGGCGATACAGCCAGTTAGGCAGTTCGGGCAAGGTGCTGAAGTAATGCTGGACGCCATCGGCCTTTCTGCTCACCACAATGGGTCTGCCTTGATTGTCCTTGGCAATTATCTCGTCATATCCAGAGGCAGGGTAGAATGCGGGGGACAATGCCCGCCAGCAGTCCCATTCCTGACCGCTCCAGAGCTTTTCTGCCTTCAACTTGCAGTCATATTTGTCCATGGTCATATTGAACTTCATGCCAAGCATGCTTTCCATGTTCTTGACATCAGGGCTTTGACCTGGCAGATAAAGTCCAGCGGCATACAGCCATACGACAGTTGCCTTTTCCTTCTGGAAACGGGCCAGCAATGCGGCACGGTCTTCTTTGGACAGCGCCAGGCAGGGCATCATCACATAGATGCGATGCGGCGGAACCACGCCAGCCTCCAGCAAATCCTCCACAAGCAACTGCCTGTAGGGAATGCCAGCCTCGCTGAAACGGCGCATCATCTGCGTATATGCAACGGCATACAGCGTGTCCTGTACATCACGCTTTGCATAGTAGATGCTCTGCTCGCTTCCCACAATGCAAAGTTCCTTGGGCGTTGTGCCTTTGACTGGCGGCAGTGCGTTCAGGCAGCGGGTATGCTCCTTGATGCGCTCCTGTGCTATGTCATCTAGCCAGTGGCCGAAGTCATACCAGTATTGTGTTATGCCAGAGGCCAGCATCATCCCGAATGCCCTGTTCATTGCACCAAGGCTCTCTGTGACAGTGCTGTGTCTGCCCCACACAAAAGCTTTCTCTCCATTCTCCCTGTAGGAACGAAAGTCCTGCTCCACATAGACCAGTTTGTTTCGCAGTGTGTATGTGTCCTGGGGATTCACGCACAAATCGGAGTCTCCAGTCATCCTGAAGCCGTATTTTGACGGAGCCCTGACGAAGTCCACATACGGCGAGCGTGCTGTCTCAACCACGTAGTTGTGTCCCACGTCCTGGTTGCTGCGCCTTGAGGGCATGCAGAATTCCACGTAGTACCCATAGTATGCGCCAGCCAGCATGTCATTGCCAAATGCTTCCTTGACGGACTTGCATAGGCTGATGACGGCCCTGCCCAAGGACCAGTTCCTGTATTCGAACCAATCCATTATCCACTTGTCCTTTGCAGGGTCCATCAGCTGGCCGAAGCTGGATTGCAGCCTTTGCTGGAAATTGGGCATCTTGATTGTGTCGAATGTGACGCCATTCTGCTTCCATGCCTGTGCCAGTTCCGCGTCGCTCTTGTATTTTGTGCGAAGATACCTGCGGAAGGAGGCGTAGTCGGACTTGGAGTAGCCTGGCAATTGACCTGGCCAGTAGTCAATGGTGTTCCAGAACCATTCGCTGTTGCGGCTTTCCGCCACGGAGATTGCGAACACCGCCTTGGCCCACTGCGTTTTCTCCATGTTTTTCGCCAGGGCATTGATGCCGATCTTTGCGTCCTCAAGCCATTTTTCCGAGGACAGCGCCTGCTTCTCCACATGGTATGGCTCTGGACTTCTGCCATTTGACCACAAGGTCCAGTCATCTGGATGCTTGTCTTTCCACCAAGCAGGCATGAAGCAATACAGGCCCAGCATAATCTTTGCGTTGGGATGCAGTTCTGTTGCAAGCTGGAAGCGCTTGTTGATTTCCGTGAAGTCAAAGGTGTTTTCGTCTTTCCAGAATTCCTCGAATGAGATGCCGAGCAACAGCACGCGGTTGCCAGTTTGCGCCGCCTCCAGGATGCGCCAGCTTTCCTTGATGGGGTAGCGTCCGTAATTGCCAGGAACGTATATGCCCAATGGGTTGAATATGTCCTTTCCAGAAGCAACTTTCTGCCTTCCTCCAACATTCACAATCTTGGAGCCAGTCCATTTCGCGTTGTCCACCTTTTTGCCTTTGATCGTGGCAAGGGGCTTGTCTCCTACAATTTTAAGATAAGCGTCATCCAGGAAAAGTTGACCTTCTGGGGCTGAGGGCATTGTATAGGAAATGCTGACTTCGCTTCCTGCGCTCCAATTTCCCTTGACGCTGATTGGCAGCACGTATGTCCTGTTGTCATTGGCTGTCTTCAGCGAGAACGACAATTTGTCCAAAGGCGCCACTGGCGCTCTTTTGACTGTCGCCACAAGTCCCTTTTCGCTGGATTTCTTCAGTTCCAGCAGTCCTGCTGGCCCGCAGAATTCATATCCCAGGCTTCCTGCCCAGGGGCTAAGCCTGTAGTCGCCCAGCACAGTTACCTTGTCATCTATGACTTTGGGTTTCGTCTCGCCGACGCCGATTTTCAGCAGCCATTGCTCGTCGCTGTCCAGCCGCAGCATTTTCCCATTCTGCAACACGAATGCATCGCATATCATGCCACCGTTCTGCTTGACGTTGCGGACGCGCACCTCGAGTGAGTTCCTGCCAGGCTTGAGGTGTTTCGCAAAGTCAAACACCTTAGGTATGGGCCAGTATCCGCTCCAGCCAATTGTGTTCCCGTTCACGTATGCTACAAAGCCATCATCGCCAGTGACGCAAATGCCAGCCGCCTCAATTTCGCCTTCTGGCAAATCAAATTCCCGCTTGAACCAGACGATTGTGTCTTCAGGACCAGAGGCACGCTGGCACCATATCCACTTGCCTTGCCAGACTGTGGGCTGCGTCTTTTTCTCGACGAGTTCCAGCAGTTCAATGCCTGGCTGGAATGTGCCTTGGGCCGCAATGTTCAGTTCCGCAGTCATGGACAAGGTTGGCACCTGGAATACCAGTTCCTTGCTTCCTTCTTGAATCTCCACTTTGGAAATTGCCTTGTAATCCGCGTCCAGGAATGACAGTGTTGCCTTGGGTGCTTTTGTTTCATTCCAGTATAAGCGGTAGCGCCCACGTGGGCGCAATGTGTCAATTTCAAAAGGACTGCCGCCTTGCACTTCAATATCAGGTATCAGATTCTCCTTTTCAAGTGCACGCACTTCAGCGAGTGTCAGATGATTGCCGCGGCGCCCGTCCAGATGGCAAATCTGGAGGCTTTTCACAGTGCCCTGCCAGTCTCCATTTCGCCCAACTGGGAACATGACGGTGTGCAGTTTTCCATCTGGTATCACGGAACCGCGTATTGAGGAACTATGTTTCTTGCCGTTGTTTTCACATTGGAATACCAGTTCGTAGTATCCAGGAGAAGTGGCTGACATTCTGAAGTTGAGCTGCTTGATTTCAGATGCCTTCCAGTTGAGGGTATTGCAGACGAAGCCGCCATTGAAGCATATCATGTCTATGGCAGGATTCTTGGAGAGCAATTGCCCGGCACGGATTGTGGAGAACGCGACGCCCAGCATCGGACTTGCAATGACATGCTGGTTTACAGTTCCAGCCGAGGAGAGGCGCACATTGCGTATCCAGGCATGCCCGCCAGGTATGGCAAAGCGCATGCGGCCTGTTACTGCATTGGGCTTGACATCGTGGTTGTAGCTGCCTTTTGTCCAGTCGCAGCTGCCCCAGGGCGTGGAGGCGTGGCCGTGAAATGTCTTGCCGCCCGCCTCATAGCGTATCATTGCCTTGAAGCCATTGTAGCTTACGTCTGGCTTGGGCACGTCCTGCAGCTTGTATTCATAGGAGATGCTCAGCTTTCTGCCAGCGAAGCGTGCGAAGTCAGCCATTTCCACATCTACGATTGTGGCTTTTTCCAGATTCGCGCCCCGTCCCATTATGTGGAGAGTTGGGATGCCATTCTCGGAGATGACTTCGGTTTTGATGTCCTTGTGCATAGGCGTCAAGCCATTCTCGCTGAAGGGCAGCAAAAAGTCGATTGCCTCCTGGCAAAACAGTGCGCTGGAGAGCAGCAATAGGGTAAAAAGACAGTGTTTCTTCATCGTGTACACCTCGCAATGCCTACTGTTTTACCGCATCGCTGAGTGTGTAGCCTGTGAACAGCGAATAGCGCTGGCTTTCAACATAGCCGAGTGTAAGGTCGCCGCCTGGTGATGGGAAGCCCTTGAGTTCTAGGAAGTTCTTGGGCTCGACATGCCCGTCTGCAAAAGTCATATTGCATCTTCCTGTGGTGTTGGGCGCAGTGTCCTTTCCTGCCTCATAGCGAGCATCAGCCATGCCGTGCCTGAAGCTGAAATATCTGTCAACCTTGACACAGTACGAGCTTGGGCGTCCGCTGTCTCCGCAGTATATTGCCATGCTGGGCGTCTGGATGGAGTGTGTTGTTCTGCTGTAGATGGCTCCGTCCTGGTATGCCAATGCGCCAGTCAGATAGCCATTCTGTATATAATGTGTATAAGCATAGCGCCCCGCTGATACAGTGCCAAAGGGCAGTCCCTCGTCAGGACATACGAATGTGCCTTTGTTCACGGTGCTGCCAAAATATTCGCAGCCGTAGCCGGTTGAGAACGGATGCTTGGCGCCGCTGTGCTGCACGCCAGAAAGAATCGCATACCAGGAGGCCGTATTCACATTTGCCGCGCTGGCGCCGCAATATCCGTTCAATATCCAGTCTTCGAAGTCGTTTGAGTAGAGTGTGCTTGCCAGCCCGATGGTCTTCAAGTTGTTGCGGCAGCTGATGTCCCTGGCCTTTGAACGAGCCTTGCTCAATGCAGGCAGCAGCATCGAAGCCAGAATGGCGATGATGGCGATTACAACCAGAAGTTCAATCAATGTGAAATACTGTACTTTTTTACCCATTTTTGCTCTCCACGATATTTAGGCATTAGTTTGAAAAATCTGCCTATATTCTATGCAAAAATGGGGCGTAGGGCAATATGATTAAAAAGACAAAGATAACACAAAACGGACATTTTATGATGTGCGTCCCGAAGTGGGGCGCACTTCAGGTTTCTCTGGCGTAAAAATGCGCCATAGAAATAATAATGCTTTTGTTTTGTTTACGCTAGGGCAACTTGTGCTGGCGCACATTGGCGCCTGCATTTATTTTTCCAGCACGAGGCCGTCGTATGCAACTGTTATCCCCTTTGGATTGAAGAAGGCCTCGAAGTCTGCGTGCAGGTCCTGGCAGTTGTGGGAGAAATGGGTGGCCACGACTATTGCGTCCTGCTTCAGTATGCCGCGTTTTTGCATCTCATCGCGGGCGGCGACGGTGCAGTCCGCCCCCATGTGTTTGACGGTATGTTCCTTGAATCTAACGCCGTATGTGCATTCAATCACTGCGATGTCCAGTTTGAAACGGCTCAGAATATTCCATGATTCCTCGCACCACCAGCCGCTGTCGTTGCCAATGAATATGGTGCTTCCATTGCGTTCGATGATGTAGTTCAGGGGCAGTTGTTCGGGACCTGCGTGGTCCGCCAGTATTGCGGTGAAGCGAATGTCGCCGTCTTCAATGCAATCGCCTGGCTTTACCAGGTGTGGAATAAGTCTCCAAGGCTGTAGTTGATCCAGAGGCTTGAACAGCACTGCTGGCAGCTTGTCCAGCGCGTGTTGGTTGGCATATAGGTCCAGGTCATGTTCGACTTTTGAATAGCCCCTGCTTCTCCAGTCTAATTCCTTTGGCGTGAAGTGGTCGGTATGGCTGTGTGTGATGAGCAGTCGGCGGATATTTGCCGTGTCAATTCCGTATGAGAGGCATTGTGCGTATGTGTCTGGACCGAAGTCCACCATTGTGTCATTGTCTATGACGTATGCACAGCGGTGCCTGATGTCCTTGCCGCCATTTTTTAATGCCTGTTTGCATCCTTCGCATTCGCAGAACAGGGCAGGCCATCCTTCTGCCGCAGCGGTACCTAGAAAAGTCAGTTTCATTGTTGTCTAGATTATTTTAGTGTTGGGATGTTCTTGCCCACGGTCAGATCCGCAAAACTCAAGGTTTCACCATCCTTTATTTTGCGTGCGAGAATGCCGTAGAAGTTTTTCATGACATTTTCCATGCCAGCTGCGTCGAATGGGGCAAATATCACAGTATCCTTGGCGAATATCTTGTTTCCTGGGACGCCAGTGATATGTGCCTCAAGCCGTTCAAGGTCATAGTTCAAAACGACTGCGACAGTTGTGAATTCCGCTCCCTTGATCTGCATGTTGGTGGAGGTTTGTTCAAGAAAAGCCAGCGCAGCCTTGATTGCAGGTTCGTTGCATTGTTCGCCAAACGGTATTGTCCTGACAGCTTTGACATTGCTTATTACTGGCAGATTTCCATTAATCCCTGCGCTGGCTGAAGGCGGGAAGGCATAGCCGTCATTGTCAATCAAGGCGTCAAGTGTTTTGCCAGAACTTAGTATGGCGAATGGTATGCGTTCCTTCAATTCCAATTTCAAGGTTCCTGGCATAATCCTGCTTATTTTGACGTCCCGTACTGTTGGATAACTAAGCAGTTTTTCGCGTATTGCGCGTATGTCCAGTTGAAGCAGGTTTGAATGTCCCAGAATGCAGCCCTTTGCCTCGCCCATTTCTTCCAATATGGTCTG
>JAFSTJ010000725.1 GCA_017450525.1 Victivallales bacterium
ATGAAGCCCACCTGGTACCGCATGTCCCCCGATATTGCCCATCCGAACATCAGTTGTATGAAGTCGCGGATATTCCCGTCGGGCTGTATCCTTTCCAGAAAACAGAGGAACCTGGGGCATTCCGCATTGGGCACGAAGTCATAGCCCAGCGGCGTGATGTCGAACAAGTCTGGGGTGCGCGGCTGGATGAAGCCAGTCAGGTCAGGTGCTGGATTGCCGTCCCCGCATTCCACTAGGGCGTCCGCCGCCGCGCCTATATCGACAATGCCGTTGCGGAACACCGCCATATTGGGACAGTGCATCCCCGTGGATAGCATGAACGGCAGCTGCGGGCACGTAGCGGCTGGCAGAAGGCACAGTCGCTCGGAGCGCAGATTCAGCATCACGGCGTTCACCGTATAGGTGTCTGTCTTTATGTAGGGTATCTTTCCCGCCATGCCCTCGCGTCTCGCGGCTTCCTCCTGCATAAATGACAGCAGCCTGCCTTGAAGGTCGGCCTCTGACATTATTCTCCAGCCATTGTCCCCGTATGCGTACCAGTTGCCCAGGTGGTGAATGAGGCAAAGGTTTCCCTGCGAGTTTCTGAACATGCTGTCCAGGAACGCCCCTGCTATCCTCATAGGTTCCTCTGCCCTTGGCCGCCCGCCGTCCATGCCGTTCACGGCGCTTGTATAGCTGCGTCCATCCATGCTGACGTGCCTTATGTCCAATTTCTCCTCCAGAAGTTCAACAAGGTTGCCGACCACGTAGCGCGGCGCAGAGGGGTCGAAGTGAAGGCACCTCTGGCAGGACAGTTTGCCATTGCCCATGTTCCTGTACATGTTGGGCGCCCTGTATATGCGCGGCACGGAGAACATGGACGAATCCGCGCCCAGCAGTGAAAACAGTTTCCCCAGGTAATTGTACTCATCTTGCACCTTGTCCCCGGCCTTGTCGCTGTCGGCGAGAAGGTATGTCGCCTGTATGCTCTTGTTGCCGCTGTCCACGACCATGACAGGCTTTATGCCCAGTTTCGCGAATATCCACTGGACGAGTTCCAGCTGCTCCGCCTTGGCGTTTTCCTTCTCATCCGATGTAATTGGTTCGGCACCAGTGGACAGCAGCTTGTCGCACTCGACGGTGAAACTTACAATCCTGGAATGGTACGCCTTGCACCTGTGGCCAACAAGACGTTCCTTCCCAGACACAATTTTCGTCCCGTGGTCCTGCGGCTTCTGGAAATTGCAGTTGCACAGGCATTCAGGCCATTCAGTGCCAAGTTTACACTCAAGTTTCTGGACAAGGGCATCGTCCTTAGTGGATTGAGCGGCCTGTCCTGTATAATACCAGCATCCTGCGTTGTGGGCGGACTGGTAGCGTCCGCCCCAGAACACGTATGCGTTATCACCATGTATGACGCGAAGCACCTTTGCCATGAACTCCGCCAGCCTTTCAGGATGCTCGTCGAAACCGCATATTTCTGACGTGGCGTATTCAAGGCGTTCTTCCTGCGGTATCGCCCTTGCCTCGGCCAGGATGTCCGCAGTATGCCATCTGGCCTTGGCCTCCTCGATTGCGGACTTAACCTTTGCCATTTTCGCCTTCTTGCCAGGCGAGGCTGCTGTATTGCCTGTATCATCCGCTCCGCCGTCCCAGTCTTCATCAGCCACCCTGTATGCGGCACTCTCCAGTTGCTCATAAGCATCCGGGTCAATGTTGTCAGGCCATTCCTTGCAATAGCGGTCGTGGACCTCCTCGACGGCATCCTCCACATCCATGCCGTCTTCTCGAACCCAGCGCCTGAACAGGGGTATCATGCTGTTGTTCCTGCCATTCTCTTTGGCGGCCCTGACAAAGTCCCGCCATGCCTGATCGTGCCTGTCTGCATCAAAGGTGCTGCCGTTCAATGCGGCACTGTTATGCTGTGTACTGGAGGCGGCATGGTCTCCAGCTGGCTGCTTTTGCCTCTCGTCCACGCCTGTCTTGTTTTCCGCGCCATTGGGCGTATTTGTCCCATTGGTAGGGACATTATGTTCGACTGTTGCGGAATCAACATCCTCCTCTGGGAAAAAACTGGTCTGCATGAACCCTTCTGCGCCTCTGGACGCACCGTCATAAATAGAAGATATGCTATTTGTCATATAATCTTCCTCTTGCTTTCTTTTGGGCATCAGCATTGGTCCTGCTGATGCCTCTATTATTATTTTTAACTCAAATAGAGTAATCTATTGAATTTTGTACTATTGGTGCAAAATTAGTCTATTTCTCTATTTTGTACTGTCAAGTCCCGAATATGCTAGTTTGTAGACCTCCTGTTCGTCGAATCTTACCTTGCGACTGGAGATGTTGATTTGGGAAAGTGCCCCCTTCCGCGCATATTCCCGCAAGGTCACCCTTGATATACCCAGCACCTCCTGCGCCTCCTTGGCGGTCAGCAG
>JAFSTJ010000726.1 GCA_017450525.1 Victivallales bacterium
CGGATGGCATTTACCTGGACGAAGTCTATGTTCAGCCACAGACCAATCCTGAACTTTCACTGTATAGAGACTACAAGGGACGTGTGATTCCTGAAATGGGCTTGCTCACTCTCAGGGAGATGAATAAGCGACTTGCGCATTGCATGTACGATTTGGGCATGAAGGAAATGCCATTCTGCGTGCATCTCACCAATTCGAACATCATTCCTGTCTTTGCATTCGCGAACATCTCATACGCCTGGGAATATTGGATGAGCGATAATTTCATCACTCAATTCCCCCTTGATTATACACGTACAGTGGCCAGTGGCAGGCAATGCGGCATGATACCAGTTGTGCTGATGAACATACGCATACCAGAAAGAGGGCAGATCCCGCACGAGGAATTCATCCGTCGCTACAACCGCCTGTTCCGCACTGGACTGGGCTTGATGATACAGGACGGCATTTACACAAATACACGCTATTGGAGAGACGATACGGAACAGTACAAGGTACGCTATGTGCAATGGGCGTTTGGAACTCATAAGGACGACACAGTTTTCACTCCATATTGGATGAAGAATCTTCCATTCAAGGCCTCGGAGAATTTTGTGCTGGGGGCATACAGAAGGGGCAATTCCCACTTGCTGCTGCTTACAAATTTGTCCAAGGCTTCTGAGGCGACAGTGGAGCTGGACATGGAGAAGATGGGCTTGAAGGCAGGGGATGTCCTTATGGATGCCATTACTGGTGAGCTTTTCCCCATGCCGAATGCTAAAATTCCAGTGCCTGAATGCGAGTTTAGAATGCTTTTCGCAGGTTCAAGGGAATTCGGCGATATGCTGCGTCCGCCAGAACCCGACAATGCATTCTTGAGAAAATAGAGCAATCTCAAAACGCAGATATCCCATAACTTTTCCGCAATAGTAGAAATACATGCCCTCCCTGCGAGCAGGGCCGCAGAGCGGCCCCTTGCTCGGCATATCAGAAAAGTGATTTTGTCAGATTTTTCCCCTACTGATTTCCTACAGAAATATCAATTGAGTTATGGGATATCTGTGATCTCAAAACGCCATTCGCAAGTTGCCGTCGCTACTACGGCAACTCGCGAGGCACGCAACTGTCCTCTATGGCAAGCCTATTCCTTCACAAGAACCACACGATCCAGGCAAATGGCATTCTTCTGAGTTGACCCTTGCACGTATGCAGGACCAGTAATCTTTATTGAGGCCCAGACGGTCCATGTATTATATCCTGGCAAGCCGTCTGCATTTGTCCATACGCTACGGAGATTGACTTGGCGAACCCAGAACCAGGCCCAGAGGAAAGACTGTTTTCCAAAGTCAAATTTGCCTATTCTGTGCCAGTGATACTTTTCATCTGATGGAATGTCGGTGATGTGCAGCGCTATGCCCTTTTTGGTTTCAGTATCGTAAACGCCGAATGAAGTGGGATATAGTCCTCCTGCCTGCCGCTTCATTATGTGCTTGTTTTGAGTCTCTATATCAGGTGAGCATAATGCCTTGCCCAGAGGGGAATCCTCGTCTATGGAAATGGCATTGAAATTTGGCCAGGCGAATTGGCGTATTTCATTTGCTGGAATGTCCTTGAACTTTTCTGGGATGTCTAGGACCAGCGTCATTTTCCTTAGGTCATTATCCAATCTCTTTCTTAGCGCGGCCTTTGCGTCAGGCGCGGCATACGCCTCGATTTGGCCTTCCCTGTAATGGCGATATTCCTCCGCAAGCTGTGCCATGGAATAGCCTGTTTTGCCGTTTGCGAGCATGACCGCCAGTGGAGTGACCATTTCTTTTTCCACACGCAGTCGATATGGGCTTCCCTCTTCGGTCAGCTCTCGTGCCGTCTTCAGATAGGAGTAGCATTGCTTCATGAATGCAGGCGTCTGATATTCCCTGACTGGGTTCACAATATAGAACAATGGCGCCTTTTCTTCACGGACTGCCTTGCGCAGCAGATTCAGAAAGTCGGTCATGGGCTTTTCTGCGGGACCGTAATGGTTTTTCATGAAATCGGCAATCAGCGCATTTTCATCAAGGGAGGGATTCTCCAGCAGTTTCGTGCCAAGCCAGAACTGAAGGTCATAGAAATTGGGCATGTTGTCAAAGAAATCGGCTTCTGCCTCAGTGAAGAAATCCTGCATGCCGCACTGGTGGACATAGCGTATGTCGCCAGGTATCGCGTCAATCATCGTCTCAATGCGCGGCGGGTTGAAGTAGGGGCCGCTTCTCATCGCCATGTTCCAGTAATCCCTGTTTGCGAGCTTGGCTCCTGTTGCCATCCATCCTTCGATGATTTTGCGGCGCTCTGCGTTGTGGGGATGCGTCAGCGGTCGATAGCAGTCGCTACGGGTGTATAGGTCGCAGACTTCAACCAGCACGTTTTTTTCGGGGCGAATTGTGGCTGGAGGCTTTTCGCTTGAAACATACGCGATTGTGCGAATGGTGACGTCAGGGTATTTTAGCGCAATCTTGCGAGCGATTCGGTTTATGAATGTCAGCACCAAAGCCGAGTCTGAGCCTTCTTTTTCGGAAATGGCCTTGCATTGGGGGCATAGACATAGCCAATTGGTGTTGTCAAGCTGGCTAATGTCATAGATGTTGCGCAGCTTATGAGGCGGCAGGTTTTTGCGGTCTGATTCGATGAAAGCCTCCAAGGTGGCAGCTGCAACGTCAGCCACTTCAGGATTGCTCAGGCAAAGCTGCCCATCGCATCCGTTTTCTCCGTGAAAACGCTTCCCATCCTCATTCATGGAAAAATATTCAGGATGTGTCTTGAAGTATTTTTGCGGACTTACATAGTCGTAGAATGAGTGGTTGTTTCTGCGCACGTCAGCTGGACAATTAAGTGAAGAATACATGTTCAGGCGGTTTCTCGCATAGAAGAGCCAGATGTCTCGGACGTTCCTGACCTTCTGCCCCCATGGTGGCGTGTAGATTCCACGCATGCCGAATGCGGGAATGCCACTGCGGTTCAGACCAGCAAAGTCTTTTTTTTGTGATTTTGGAATATGCCGTGATTCAAAGCTATACCAGCGTATGCCAAGTTCGTTTTCCAGAAAATTATAGA
>JAFSTJ010000727.1 GCA_017450525.1 Victivallales bacterium
CCGATGTCGTCGATGTCGGTTTGCCGATGTCGTCGACATCGATTCAGAGGTATTGAGTGCATCCCACGAGAGGCTTTGTCGGTCAACCCACCGCATCTCTTCGCCTAACAATCTTGGGTCATCGAGTTCGTCCAGCAACTCCATAATATATCGGCAAGCGAATTCCCTGCTTGACAACCTTCTCACCTCTTCCAACCATTCATCCGAGGGCAACTCCTCCACAGGCACGCCCATCTGCTTATACCGTTGTTTGGTGGCAAGGCTCCATCCCCACGGCCCAGCAAACCGCGTGTCCTCCCACACCTTCGCCAACGCCGCCAAGTCCGCCTCCATCTGCTGGATACGCTTCGGAGGCAGATACTGACGCACATGGGCAGCCAGCGCCATATCGTTGGAACAATTAAAGATGCTTGTCATCACTTGGGATGGAGCACCTGAGAACTTTTCAAAAGATTTCATCGGGACAAAGGTAGCAAAAACCGAATACACACAACATAAAATTCGCCCGAAACTTGCTGATATCGGCAAAATCTGCTACCTTTGTGGATGAAAACCAAGTGGAAACTTGCCGACGGCATGACATAGGGAGGCATTGTTGAACAATCAATCAACAGAGGGCTACCACATGAAGTGGACAGTATTATCAGACAATCGGACTTGCGACAGCACGATGGAGACAGAGCATGGCCTGTCCATCCTGTTAGAGACAGCGCGCCATCGCATCCTGCTCGACACGGGAGCCAGCGACGTGTTCATCCGCAATGCAGAGCGAATGGGCATAGACCTTCGTGCTGTTGATTATGTCTTCATCTCTCATGGGCATAGCGACCATGCAGGAGGACTGAAGCATCTCATCAGCATCAACAATCAAGCCCAAGTAATGGTATCTCCCGATGCTATCAGCGGAAAATTCTTTTCAAAGCGAAACCTTCTGCACAGCATCACGCCAACATGGCCTAAGGAAATACAAGAGCGATTGCTGCTGATAGACCACACACAAGAAATCGCCGATGGCATCCGTGTCATCGCCCAGATTCCTCAACAGCATCCCATGCCACAAGGAAACCGCCACCTGTTCATCGAACCATCCGAAGGCTGTTATGTGAAAGACGACTTCCGTCACGAACTGGCACTATACGTTGATGGCCTACTGTTCACAGGATGCGCTCACAACGGTTTGGAGAACATTCTTGCGGCTTGTCCTTGGCACGTCCACACCGTCATCGGAGGCTTCCATCTGCTCGATGGATATGAAAACGAGGAGAAACTGACAGCATTAGGCAAAAGACTGACAGACTCTTATCCACACACACACTTCTACACCAGCCATTGCACAGGCGACAACGTCTTTCACACCTTAAAGCAAGTGATGGGCAATCAACTCCACACTTTCAGTTGCGGCATGACTACACTAAATGATTCCCTCACACCCCTTCATACAACATATTAATCGTATATAAAACTCGGATGAGTCTATTGACACATCCGAGTACTTTTTTATTCCACAAAAATGTTTCTTTGCCTATTCGGGCAATTTCTCATTGAAGAGATTTTTCCATATACTTGACGTATCTCTCTATTTGTGCGTTTACGTATTGTTGGGTCTTGCGGGCAGATTTCGTATAGTGGCCATAAGCCCCGTAGAACCTGGAGAGTCCTTGATTTTGTTCAGTATAAAAATTCAGTATCGCCTTATATAAGTCTGGAAGTTCACAGGAGGGGACGCCATAACTTTTTATGGTTTTCAGGAAATCTTGATATTTTTTGTCAAGTTCCTTGTTTTGCTTGAGGATTTCCTGAAAAGCCATCTCTATCCTGTATCCAGACCTCATGCCATTCAGTTCGTCACCTATGTTTTGATAGTCCGCCTTGATTCTTTTCTCGTTCATATCAATCATCGCCCCCTGCATTTTAAGTTGAGTCTGTTTGTTTAGTTCAAGCGAGTTAAACCATTCATCCTTCGATCTTACCTCACCAACTTGACTCCCCTCAGGCACGTCATCCACCACCGTCACCTTCTGGTCGTCAACACCTTGAATTTGCGGGCTGTTCAGCAGGCTCTTGCCTGAGAAGCGGCCTACCCGTTGCTCGTAGTCGCGATCTTCG
>JAFSTJ010000728.1 GCA_017450525.1 Victivallales bacterium
ATACGCCAAGTTGAGTGTGAAGCAGGTGGGGGACAACTTTGCTATCTACAATGACGGGCAGGTCATTGTGGAGAGACTGGAGAGCAACATGGACAGCGTTGCCAAGCCTGAGCGTGTAAAGCGCAGTTTTGCCACATTGCCTGATGGCACGAAAGTCTGGAACAAATGGTGTGAGGACAAGGGGGCCCGCTATCGCCTGGAGGTTGCGGAGCGTGCTGATGGCGCAATTGAACTTACGCTTATGGGCGAAAGCGGCTGCGGTGACTATGAGCATGCCAGAAAACTGGATTTGCGGGTGCCAGGCGAGGCTTTCATGGGCGCAAAATATGATGCCCTGGAGGGCAATGGACGCAGTTTCAATGACAGGCATGGCGTCATCGGCAAAAATCTTTCTGGCGTATATCGCTGGCTAAATGCAAATGGCGTGGTGTTTGACTTCAATCCCATTGGCTGCACGGACTATTGTCTGATGTATTCATTGGGCACGGTGCGCGGGCAGTGCCGCATCAGCTACGAAAAGGGCGGTTTTTTGTTTGGTTGCGGTTCGCCAGGCGGCAAGATCGGCTCCCATACTGGAACCAAGATTGTGATATGCAATGGTGACTTCAACTCGTATTTCAAGATGCACGCCATGAAGAGCTACAAGTATAGCCAGCATCTGCTGCCGTCTCATCTGTTTTGCTTTGGCGCGCCTGTCTTTGGAAATAACTATGCCAATGGAAACAAGCCATTCGATGCGAAGGCTGGCTTTGGCTGGGTGGAAGGCACACCAACGAATGTGAATGTGGGATACAAGGAAGGGGCGTACTACAGCAATGTCAGCGGGCATGGCAAGGCCGTGTTCCGCATTGCAGGACTTCCATACAGCGGGTACTATGTATTCACGGTGGGCATAGGCAATTACATTGGCGATGACAGTAAGTTCAGCATCAAACTCAATGGCAAGGAGGAATTCGGCAAGGTGCCAGCCATTGGCAAGAGGAAGGCGTTCATTGTGTCCAGGACTGTGCATGTCAGCAATGGTCAGGCGGAGTTCCAGTTCGAGGGCGACTACATGCTGTCCGCCATAGGCGTTCAGCCATTGATGGCTGATTTGGAGGATTTCCAGATGCAGCGTGGCTTCTGGGTAAGCGATGGCTATGAACCAGGCTCGATTTTCCGCAATGAGGACTACAAGCATCCCGTGAAACTGACGCTTTCCCCTCGCATGATAGACATGCCTGTGCCTGGCACTGAAATGCCTGACAAGCCATTGGCGATACCCACACCCGTGGATTTAGGCGAAACGAAGGGCGAATCATGCAAGTGGCTGGAGGATTTCACACCCTACAGGCTGCTTAGTAATTCCGCCACGCTGGCTGAATTGGATGACCCTGCGGACCGCAAGAAGTTCCTGGACGAGGAACTGAAAGACAAGGGCTTCAACGTGGCGATGCTGTCAGGCATGCACAGCAGGCATACGTATATGAATCACATTAAGCGTGGCATCGAGGCGGTCAGGATGCTTGCGGATGAAATGCATTCACGCGGTCTCAAACTGATAGACCACCATGACGCAACGCTTCTGTGGAACAGCGACAGCGGCCTGCGCTGCTTGGCGGAAAGGCTGCCTGAAATGGAATATGGCGTGCTGGACAACCTGCCCAGCTTCCAGTTCTGCATTACCAATCCTGTTTTCAACGACACCTACTATGGCTACCTGCGTGAGTTGGTGAAGGCGGGGGTGGACGGATTGCAGCTGGATGAGATAAAATACTGGAATGCCTCCTGCTCCTGCGCATATTGCCGTGAAAAATTCACCAAGGAGACGGGATGCACACTGCCTTTGAACGAGTGTGACAAGCGTCTCTACAATACAGCAGCCCCGCTTTGGAAGATGTGGCATTCATGGCATACGGCCTCCGTTACCAACTGGAAAGTGGAATTGCGCAAGCGCACCAGGGATTTGAAGCCAGACCTGGTTCTAAGCACGTACACGACACACTGGGGCATGATATACTCGCTGCCCAGGCACAATGCCAGCGTGGATTTGCTGGATCTGGGCAGGGTGGTGAATGTTTCTGGCACCGAGGTCATGACGCGCAACACCATACAGTCCTCTCGTTCTCTGATGCCATACCGCAAGATGAGCAACATGTTCCCGAACACCTTTGGCACCAGCGTATGGGGATGGTACTACGATTCCAATTGGAAGACCAACTATTTCTCCTGCTGCGTTTCCAATATGATGAACCAGAGTTGCCTGCTTGCCGTGCTGGACAAGCCGAAGGATGCTCCAAAGTTTGCTGAATTCTTTGCCACTGATGCCGCGATGAAGAAGAAGGGGGCCACTTCCATTGCGGAAATAGGCTTGTTCTTCTCAAAATGCAGCAGGGACTGGAATTCACTGGTGGGCTTTGATGGCGAAATATTCGGTCTGGCCCAGGAACTGGAGTGCCTGCATATACCATACGACTTCATCTGGGAGATGAATCTTAATGACAAGTTCCTGGACAAGTATAAGATAATCGCACTGGGTGCCACTGGCTGCATGAGCGATGAGACTATTGCCTCGCTGCGCAGATACGTGGAAAGGGGCGGTACCATTTACATGACCACCATTACTGGTGCATACGACCAGTACGGCACGCTTCGCAAGAAGTGGGCTTTCCAGGACATATTCGGCTTCCAGCTTGCCATGACAGGAAAACGGGAGCAGTTTGGAGCACTTTCCAGAAATGGGGAGGATGTCACACTTGCACGGAAGATGGACAGTTTCCTGCGCAAGGGGCAGGGCGACATACTCTATGAGGAAAGACAGTATGGCAAGGGGCGCTTCATCTATTGCTCAATGCCAATTGCCTCCAGGTTCTTTGCAATGGAGATTTCCCACAACCAGAAGTGGAAGTTCGACCTTGACGAGAAACTGGAGGCATTCTACCAGAAGTTCATCAGCGGCATTTTCGCCGATGCACGGTGCTGGGATGTGTCTGGCGCAGGGCAGAAGATATACACCACCCTTTGGAAGGAAGCCAGTGGTTCCACTGTCATTCATTTCCTCAATGCAAGCGGGGCAAACCTGAAGCTGGGCGAGATTTGCACGGGCGATGCGCCGAAGGACGCCTTCCCCAAGATTCCAAATGATATCTCTTTTGTCCTGTATGGCAGCGATGCAAAGAAGGCAACTGCATACAGTCCCGACTATCGCGGGCAGGCAAGGCCTTTGAAACTGGAGAAGGTTTCTAATGGCGTCAAGGTGTTCCTTCCGAAGGAATGCCTGGATGTGTATGCGATGATTAGGCTTGAAAAATAGGAGATTATAAACATGCAGAAATTTGGATTTGCGAAGATTGACATTACACCCACGAGCCCCCAGTATCTGGCAGGCTATGCCAACAGGACTGAACTTCATACAGGGGTGGCGGACCACCTTTATGTGCGTGTATCTGCTTTTGAAGATGCGCTGAAGCACCAGTTGGTGATAATTTCCTTTGATTTGATTGGCACGCCTGAGGCCATGTCCGATGAGATATACAATCGTTGCCAGGAAAAATATGGCCTTTCAAGAAACATGATTGTAGTCAATTCGATACATACCCATTGTGGGCCGATGGTGGAGGAATACTACTACGCTCCCAGCTGCAAGGTTGACAAGCAGTATTGTCAGTCCGTGATAGATGCGGCTGTGAATGCGGTGGGCATGGCCCTGGACGATTTGTGCGAGGCTGAATTGCGTTTTGGCATGGGCAAGCTTGACTTTGGCATAAACAGGCGTCTTCCCAAAAATGGCGAGATATATATGTCTCCGAATCCCAAAGGCTTCTATCTTTCTGACGTACCAGTGCTGCAGGCGAAGCGTGCAGGCAAGGAGGATACGGTGCTGTATTCCATTTCCTGCCATCCCACTACTCGTGGCGGACTGCGCATAAGTGCCGACTATCCAGGTGCCGCCGCCGCACAGTTCAAAGGCAATCTTCAATTCATGCAAGGTGCCGCTGGCAGTGCCAAGGTGCGTTCTATGACTGAGGATGGCACTGCTTTCAAGGAAGGCGATGATGCCTGGCTGGTAAAGGCTGGAAGACAGATAGTTGATTTTCTTGAAGGTTTCCTTGCCTCTAGCGAGATGGCTGACATACAGTTGGACTTGGCTGGTCGCATTCTTCGCATGGACCTTCCAATGGATGAAAACAAGATGTTTACCGAGGCGGATTTGGATGCCTTCTACAACTTCTATGGCGGTGACCAGTATGATTATGTCAGAATCTGCACGGAGGAATTGCGCAAGAAGCTGAGGGCTGGCAAGAGCAAGAACTTCTGCGAACTGGAATTGCGCGGCATACGCATTGCACGGAATGTGCGGTTCCTGACAATTTCTGCTGAAATCACCGCCGAACTTGCCAAGGTCATGATGGATGCGGCGCGGAATGGCGATGAAAAGTTGTTCCTCCTTGGCTACACTGGCTTCAGGACTGACTATCTGCCTGATGCCAAGATTATGCAAGAAGGCGGCTATGAAGGAAGATGGGCGCAGTTCCTGCACCTCATGGGCGGGCTGTTTACGCCAGACATTGATGCCGTCATGGGCAAGGCGGCCAGGAATGTGCTGGATATATGATGTTTTTGTAACATACTATTCTAGAAAAAAGCATGCAGGACACAATCAGGATTTCGCACATTGAGGGGAATGCCACGCCAGCCGTTGTTGATGCTTGCGGGAGAGCAATGCAAGGCTCCTTGATTTCATTTGAGAGGGGCGTCTATCATTTCCGCAAGGAGGGTTGCATTCGCAAGGACATTCGCGGAATCAATATTCTGCCTGGCGAGAAGAATGTGGTGTTCGACCTTGAGGAAGCCGTTGACCTGGTCATTGATGGAAATGGCTCGGAATTCATTTTTGATGACATAATGTTTCCGATTTCCATGCGGCATTGCAGAAATGTCACGTTGCGGAATTTCTCCATTGACTTTTCGTTTACGCGCTATTGCCAGGGCAAGGTAGTGCAATCCGATGAAGATGGCTTTGAACTGGCCATTGATGCTAGGCATTTCAATGTGGATGTGGATGCGTCTGGGCATGTGGTTTTCCATAGCAGAAGCTTGAGTGTCTCCACAGAGGAGCGATGCATTTTATTAGGCAATGCCATTTTTGGCAAGGGGCCCTGGGATTATGTGTTCGCGGGTGATTCGTCAAAATCAAAGGAAAACCTGCCAACCTCATACATTGAGACTGATGCCGTCGCCACTGAACGGGGCATTCGCTTCGTCTATCGCCAGGAATCGCGCCGGCTTGTCTTCGATCTTGGCGATGACCTCATATTCTGCTATGAACCAAGGTCGAATGTCAATATTCTCTCCCATAAGTGCGAGAACATACATCTGGAGAATATTGCAATGTACCGTGGCGGCGGAATGGGCATAGTCGTTGGGAGGACGAGGGATTTCTTTGCGGACCATATTGCAATCCAGGTCAAACCAGGGCGCGACGAGTGCCGCTCAACAACAGCGGACGGCATCTTCATCGTGCAATGTGATGGCACGGTTTCCATTCGCAACAGCCTGATTGCTGATACATTGGATGACGC
>JAFSTJ010000066.1 GCA_017450525.1 Victivallales bacterium
CATTGCAACGGCATCTATGCCATCCAGGCAACCAGCCTCCAGCATCTTCACCTTTCCGCCGCCGCCTTCCTCAGCTGGAGTGCCAAACAAAACCACCCTGCCCTGCAATTCGCCATTCCTGAGCAATTCCGCCACTGCGCAGTACGCAGCCAATCCAGCAGCGCAGATGAGGTTGTGACCGCATCCATGGCCAATTTCAGCCAGCGCATCGTACTCAGCACAAAATGCAAACACTGGCCCAGCCGCATTGCCGTATTCACAGCGAAACGCCGTTTCCAACCCGCAATACGGCATTGTCACCTCATGACCACGGGCATTCAAATATTCCTTGCAACGCTGAACCGCATATTTCTCCTTAAACAACAACTCTGGATGTGTCCATAAATCCGCAGACAACTGATGCAAATCTGAACGATTCTCATCAATTAAGCTTTTTATTCTTTCTAGCATCTCAATCCCTTATTTGTCGCAAGTACATTCATACTCCACATATAAAACCAATAGTGTTCCATAAGATAATCATTCATGCCAATCACGCAATGGAATTTTTACCTTTTTAAGCCTTTTCACGAAAAAAAATCGCATTTTTTAGACAAAAAACATAAAAATGTCAAAATAAAACTTGCATTACCCAAAAAATCGTTAAATTATTGCCAGAGTTTTTTTGAAAACAGTCTTTCCAAACCAAACAATTCAATAAAACAAAACGGAGTTCAAATGAAGAAATCGACAAAGTTATTATTTGCCGCCGCCCTTGCATCATGTGCTGTCGCATACGGAGCAGGCTTCACAATTCTGGAGCAAAGCGCCAGAGGTATGGGACGTGCATTGGCTGGTATGACTGTTGAATCCTCGGATCCTGGTTCAATCTACTTCAACCCAGCCACGGCAACAGGCACAGAGCGCCCTGAAATCGCCATTGGAAACCACGTTTTGTACGTTTACGGCCACATCAAGGACAAAGGCAGTGACGTTCAACTAGGCGGTGACGAGAGCAACAACCTGGGTGGCTGGTCCATGGTGCCAAACCTATACTACATTCAACCCCTCAACAACAAAGTCAGCCTGGGCTTTGGTCTTTCCGCAACATCTGGCACAAAGACATCCTATAACAACTACTGGATGGGACGCTATGGCGCAACTATGACGGAATTGACAGTCATGGACTTCTCAACTGTCGTTGCATGGAAAATTCAAGACAATCTGAGCCTAGGTGCTGGTCTTGTGGTTGAAAAAGCAGGAATGGTAATGGAACAGATGGTTCCTGTTGCACGAGGCGTGGACAGAAAGATGTCCGTTGACGGAGATTCAATCGGCCTCGGCTTCACGCTGGGTGTCCTGTATGAGCCAATTGACGGCACAAAAGTCGGTCTGGGCTATCGTTCCCGCATCAAGCATGACATTGATTTCGATGCAAAACTGAAGCATACTGGCATTTCCACCGACGGCAGCTGCGACATTGAACTGCCACAAATTGTCAACTTCGGTGTGGAGCAGAAACTCACTGAAAAATGGGACGTGATGATGGACATCAGCTGGTCCGAATGGAGCGTGCTTGACCAGTTGAAATTGAAATTCGATGACATGACCTTCGGACAGAAGGAAATCTCCAAGGATATGAAGTGGAGAGACAACTGGCGCATCGCCGTTGGTACTGCATATCAACTCACCGACAAGTTGACTGGCCGTTTCGGTCTTGCATTCGACCAGACTCCAACCCAGAACGAATACCGCAACTTGAAACTCCCAGATGCCAACCGCTATTGGCTCAGCACGGGTCTTGGCTACAAGTTCAATGACAATGTCCGCGTTGACCTTGCATATACCCACCTGTTCATGGATTCCCAGAGTTTCAAGGAAGTCACTGCTGGTGGCACTGTACGCGCAAAGACCAGGTCCCGCACTGAATTGGTCAGCTTCTCAATCACGTACTCCTTCTAATCCAAACCCATAAAAAAAACCTGTGCCTGCCCAGCACGGGTACGCTCTTTGGCCCTAGGCAGTTATCCCTCTGCCTAGGGTCAAATCGTTTTTATTGTGCGCCAAACAACAGGGCGCACTCAAGTTGCTATTTTACCTAATATGTTGTTCTCGCCATGGCGACCTGCGTGGGCGCCACGACCGCCCACATTATCCTTTATAACGCCCTGCCCGTTCCAAAGCGGCAAGCCTGGCCTCTCTGCGGCTTTCAGGATTACGCCAATGCAGGATTGCATCAGCCAGGGATTCAGACGTTTCCTGCGCCAAGGATATTGCAGGGCAATCCGCCAAAAGCTCCTCATCGGCGCCATATATTGTCGCGGCGACTGGCTTGCCCATGGCAAGAGCCTCCACCACGATGCGACCAAACGGCTCAAGATGGGAGCAGCTCACCAGGCAGTCGCTTGCGCCAATATACGGCAGCGCAGCCTCGTCATTGTCATTAATGAATACACATTCCTGCAATCCCAGTTTTTCAAGCATGCGTCTCAAACGAATCAGGTACTTTGCATCCTTGTCCGTATGCACTCTGCCTTTTAGAAGGCACTTGGCATCAGGACATTTCTTTCGGACAATATCCATGGCTCGCAATAGAAGTACATGATTCTTCCATGGAGTGAAGTCCGCAGCCATGATCACATTCAGGCTACCTGGCTTGAATGGAAGCACAGCTGGCTTTACTGAGGCAATCTCATCCACATCAAATATATTCGGCAATACTGATAATCTGTCACTTGGAAGAAAAGCCCACTTGAAAGCTACGCGGCGGGACACGGCCAGCACCATGGGATGCAAGAATGCCTCGAGCATTCGCGGCAACAACATCGGGCAACGCACATCCCTGTCGTTGACTATGACTTTGGCATTGGTCCTTATGCGAAGGCAAATCCAGAACAATGCACTTCGCATAGTATTGAGAAAAATGGTATCAGGCCTGAAAGAGACAATGGCCTCCTTGATTTTGCAACGAGAACGCCTGGCATCTGAAATAAGCTGCCAGAGCCCAATTAGGTTCGGCATGTAATGATGCGTTTCTATGGTAATATTAGGATTGAGTTCATTGCATCCAGCCACCAGCATCTGCTGTTCTTCGGCACCGCGTTTTTTTACTAGGGAACACAGGCTTTCCTGCGCACCGCCATAGAAACATGTTGAATCAATGTATAACGTGCGGGCCATTAGCAAAAGTATTCAAGAAAAGAGGTGTCGCTGGTGGAAAAACGGTATTGGGCATGCCATTCCAATGCCAGGTCACGCACTTTTCCGAGCCAAGCTTCAATTCTTTCACCATACGCTTCCCTTGTCAGGTCGGGGGCCACAAGAATGCCTTCATTTGTCTCAGCATCCCGAAAATCCAGCGTTCCAGAAAAAGGCAGTTCCAGTTCGTCCTTGTCCAAAATATGGCATAGACGCAATTCCCTGCCATTTGCCTGGAAATGCCTCAGCAGATTTACCAAGTCCAGGTCTATGAAATCGGAAATGAAGAAAGTCAAGCCACGGGTATGCCCCAGAAAAACATCGATTCCACCAAGAACTGCGTCTAACCTGGCAGTACCTGACGGCTCCAATTTACCGAGGTCGTCAACCAGCGCATAAATATCGTCCTCTCTGGCAAAGGGCATTTGCTCCAAACCACTGCCATTGTAGATGAAAAGCGAAACATTGTCATTCTGCGACGCAGCGACATTGGCAAGGCAGGCACCCAGAATCGCGGCGTAATGGTATTTGGAAAGAACGGCAGACTTGCCCTTGTAGGACATGGACGCGGTACAGTCCACCACTATTGCGCAACGCATCACGGTATCGTCCCTGCGCACCTTGCTGTACAACCGTTCCTGCCGCGCATACAGTTTCCAATCTACATCACGAAGGTTCTCTCCCTGAGTCCAAGGCCTGTATTGGATAAAATCCCCGCCACTGCCTTTGGAAATGCTGGCGTGCAGTCCTGACATTATTCCCAAGACAGCATCCCTCGCCATAATGGAAAAACCACCCAGACGTCTTAACATCTCAGGTTTCAGTTGTTCAGACAAGGACGTCATCGTATAAAATAGCACTTGAGTGGACTGTGGACTGTGGA
>JAFSTJ010000729.1 GCA_017450525.1 Victivallales bacterium
CGCCCCTCGCGGGCGCGTGAGTTGAAACGGCATAAGTGAAAGTATATGTCTCCTTGAAGTCCAGTCGCGCCCCTCGCGGGCGCGTGAGTTGAAACAATCTTGCGGCTCTTAACACTGCATACGGCAAGGTCGCGCCCCTCGCGGGCGCGTGAGTTGAAACGTGTGTATATTTGGAGCGTTTCAAGATTGCTCTGTCGCGCCCCTCGCGGGCGCGTGAGTTGAAACTAAAAGGCAGATGGGAGGCGCGAACAGCTACTACGTCGCGCCCCTCGCGGGCGCGTGAGTTGAAACATGTCGGCTGAAGCAGAAAACTCCTCACGGCACGTGTCGCGCCCCTCGCGGGCGCGTGAGTTGAAACCGTCCAGACCCGCAAGTGCCAACTGGCTCGGCATGTCGCGCCCCGTGTGGGCGCGTGAATTGAAATATGGGCATTATAGGCTATATCTGGCAGGCAAACGTCGCGCCCCTCGTGGTCGTGAATGGCAAAATGGGGCATGCCACTGGTGCGACGGCGAGGACGCCGTCGCTACTTCGGACTATCGCAAGGCATGCACTTATCGCAGAATACATTGGGTGAATAGTATTGCTTCTAGAACTTCCACAATCCTTAGTTGTTGAAAAGTTATTTTGTCAGTTTTTGCCTTTTCATAATTCCTAATAAAAATACAAATGCGTTATGAGAGACCTGCCATTGTTTTTGTTGTTTTAATTTGCAATGTCTGTTTTTGTTTGTATCTTATTGCCGTTGTTGCTAACTCGTGTTAGCGAGGCGGTTTCAAGTGGAAAAATCATGGAGACTTGTTTATGAGGAAAAGCGGATTTGGGAGCATTTTGCTTGCTTTGTTCATGGTGTTGGGGTGTGCGCTGGTTGGGCAGGTGATAAAGCAGGAGACTGGGCTTGCCTTGTATCCTTTGTGCCAGGAGGCCTCCAAGATGGATTATTTTCTGGATTTCAAGCACAAGAAGGTGCGTGTGGTGTTTGACACTGGCAAGACCGCGATTCCTGACGAGCGCATTGAGTTGGAATGCTATGTATGGGGCACGAAAATCCGCCGTACTGCGAAGTTCTATGATGGAAAGGCTGTGTGCGAGTTACCGATGCCCGAACCTGGCAAATACAATCTGGGCGGCATACTACGACTGGACGGCAATTTCTTCTTTGATTTGTTCAGGATGCTTCAGATACCCGAGAAGGCGCCAGATCCAGTATTTGACGCTGGGAATATGAAGCTGACTTATTCAGTGGATCCTGATGACATGACATTGGAAGTGAAAGTGGATGCCTCATTGACAGGCGTTGACAATGCAAAGCTGTCTGGAGAACTGACTTTTGCTGGCACGAAGGCAAAGTTGGCGTTTGCCAATTGCGTCGGCAAGGTTACAGTTCCACTGCCCAAGCCATGCGTGCCTGGCAAGCAGGACATAATTGCGGATTTGACTGACGGCTCTGGCGCGAAAGTACAGTTGAAATCGGTACTGACCATTCCCAGCACGGAATGGATGGGCAACAAGATCGGCATGGAGGATGTAGTTTTGCCACCCTGGACGCCATTGCGCAAAAAGGGCAACAGCATACTGTGCCTTAACAGAGAATACGTTTTCGGGAATGATGGTTTGCCCGCGCAGATTGTCAGCGCAGGAAAGCAGATATTGAGTGCGCCCATAACGCTGAAGTTGTCCAAGGGGGGCAAGGAAGTCAAGTGGCAACCTAAGAAGATGCGCATTGAGAGTTGCACAGCCACGAAAGCGAAGATTGTTGGACGCGGGAGTGCCAATGGCTCGGAAATCGAGATTGTGACAGAACTTGAGTATGACGGCTATATGTACGTTGTTGCGTGGCCAGTTGGAACAGGCGAATTGCCATTCGACGAACTGTCATTGGAACTGCCTGTAAAACGTGAGAACGCCTTGTACAGGCATCTTTTCAGCGTATATAAGGTGGTACTGCCGAAGAGCGTGCCAGAAGGTGAGGGTGTTGTTGAGGAAAGCCAGTGGCGCCCATTTGCGTGGCTGGGAGACAATTACCGCGGTCTTTTCTGGTGCTGCGAATCGGATGAGATGTGGCCAAATCGTGATGGCAATGCGGTGCAGTTCATCCGTGATGCGAAGAGTGTCACTTTACGTTTGAATGTGATAAAGGCGGGGCAGAAGATCAAGAAGGACTGGAATCTGGCGTTCATGCTGATGGCAACGCCTGTAAAGAACTACGACGCCCGCAAAAACAGGAAGACTCGTCTCTATGGATATGGCAAGAATCTGGAGTTTAACTTTGGACCAGGCACAACGGTGGGGTGTGGCTTTGTGAAGTCGGATCCAAAGGTGAATTTGGGCGAGCGTGTAAAACTGTTGCATGACAGGGGCGTGAGGGTTACTCCATACACGGTGCCAACCTTTATGACATACGCAATGCCAGAAAGCGTTTTCTTCAAGAAATACTGGTGGTTTGGCTTTGATGACGCGGCAATTCTCAATTCAGGCTGGCCAGACGCCTGGTATTGCGCCTCTCCTGCAGGAAAGGGCTTTGCCGACTTCCTGGTTTGGCACGCAAAGGAATACCTTGAAAAGAACTATCTCAATGGCTTCTACTATGACCAATTCCATCCATACGCCTACGCTGGCAAGAGTGCAGGCACTGGTTATGAGGAAAACGGCGTCTATCGCGCCACGTATCCCATCAGGGCGCAAAGGCAGCTGTTCAAGCGCCTGTATTCACTGGTGCGCAGCCAGCCCAGAGACACCTGGGTATGGGCGCACATGTCCGCCAAGATGAACATCGCCGCGCTCTCTTGGAATGACGGCTACTTTGACGGCGAGCATCCATTTGCCGCACTAGTACGGGACAAGTCGTATATGGAAGTCATGAGCCTAGACACGTTCCGTGCCGAGTTCATTGGTCGCCAATGGGGACTGGCACCATTCTTCCTCCCCGAAATGCGCGGTGAAATGGTGAAGGGACCAGATGCCACCCGCGAGCTTATGGCAATCGGCATGGTGCATGACGTGCCAATCTGCCGCCTTTGGGTAAACTCCCATGAAATGGACCGCATACGCAGGGAACTTGACTTGTTCGACTACGGCAACAGCGACTTCTATGCATATTATGACGATGTGCCGCCAGCCTCCACTGACATGAAGGAGGTCTATGTCTCCGCATACAAGCATGACAATGGCAGCGTTTTGTTCGTGGCTGCGAACCTCAGTGCCGAGAAACTGGACAGGACTGGCACCATTCGCATTGACCGCAAATGCCTGAATGTCGGTGCTGGCAAATACATCAGCTGGCCTGACAGGAAGCCCATGGAGGCTGAAGGCGATGTGATAAAACTGACAGTGCCGAAGATGGGTTATTGCATGTTTGTGCTGGGCAATCCACCAGAAATTGAATTGCCTGACATGCCTATTGGCAACGATTGGATACTGGTAAATGTGGCGGACAGGGCTGCAGACGGGCTGAGGACCAAGCGCCTTCTGCCTGGTGGCGATGGCTTTGAACTGAAGGCATTCCACAAGGACCGCGTCTTCATGCATGAGGTGGTCCGCGATGCTGAGCCTGGGCAGATTGCCACAATCGAATTCGAGGCGGATGGAACTGGCAAGCTGGGCATGGGCTTCTACCTTAACAAGGACTATTCTTACGCCACTGTTGGGCAGCTTTGGAAGTCTGTGGAGCTGACGCCCCAAAGAAAGAAATACACCTTGCAGTATCAACTCAAGCACAAGGATATCAAGTCAATACGGCATGTCATTTCCGTGAAGAAGGGTGAGGAAGCCAGGATATATACCAGCAAGGTAAGGCTGGAGAAAGGCAACTTCTCGCTTGTGGATGAACCGCCCAAGGCAAAGCCTGCCCCCGCAAAGAAGCCAGCGCCCGCGAAGAAGCCAGCCATCAGCACGCCTCTCAACAAGTGGGCATTTGCCAGCGCAAGCCTTAATGCGGAGAAGGACGCTCTTCTGAAGGAGGAGGAAGGCAAGATTACCCTGTTTGGAAAGAGGTTTTTCATCTACTTCAGACCAGAGGCAATCAAGGTCAATCCTGGCGATGAGATAGTCATAAAGATCAAATTCCAGGGAAAGGCGCGCGTGGGCTTGTTCACCTACACAGACTACAAGTATGGCGGCTACAAGATACTTGCACAGGATGCGGGTTCACAGGATGCTCCTGTACAAAAGGAATACAGATTCAAGATTACTGCGGCTGATGTGAAGCAGATACGCCCGCTGATTAGCATACAGGAAGGAAGCGAATTTTGCGTCACCGACTATAGTATTGAAAAAGTCACGCCATAGGCTTTTTCAAAGTGGAC
>JAFSTJ010000730.1 GCA_017450525.1 Victivallales bacterium
CAAACAAACATGAAAAATTATCGTTATGTGAAAGGCAATGGGATGAAGAAACGTAATATAGGTAAACAACAATGACAATTGAAAAAAACAACCAAAACAACAGTTCAAAGAGGCATTATGACAAAGAAAACCGTCACTCTATTATCCACAAAGACAGAAAAGGGAAAACAAATGGAAAGCACCAAAAAGACCAGTAAAAGCAAAAGAAACGAATATGAGCAGCTGGAATGGGAACGTCTTTTCGGAAGCAACATTGACCATTACATGGCAATGAACCGCTGCCTCATAATGGGCCGTATTTTCCACAAGACAGGGCCACAGGATGTCTATGACGATGACATCTGGAATTCAGTATCACCATACATCAAGGGCGATGAATTCCAGGAACTGCTGGACGAATTGATCCCCTCCAAGGCAAAGCAGGCGGAATTCATAGAAGACAACACAGGCGGGTACCGCAGGCGCAACCGCTCCCGTGAAAACAGCGAACTGCTGGAGGCGCTCTACAAGGATATTACAAACCGCAATATCATCTGGGAGACGCTGGCGGGAATAATGGACAAGCGCGTGGAGGAATACAACGCCATTATCAATGGCAAGGATTTCAAACAACTGGCATTCCAGAAACGCGTAGCAGAACTGCAGAAGTATCTTTGCCTGGACGAACACGAACGCGATATCCTGCTGGTATTCTTCATGGAGGAGAGCGACAATATCAAACTGGGGGACTTTGCCATCAGCACATACCGCAGCCACTTCAACACACGCAAGCTGGCAATCGCCGTGGGAATTGACGAATACCAGGTAGGCACGTACCTGTCCGACAATGCCAACCTCCACAAATTCGGCATTATCGACGAGGATGGCGACCTTAATCGCAGTTTCATGAGCTTCCTGATTGGCACCAGCACACAGGCCCTCTCGGAACGCTTCTGGACAAAGTCCACGGAGGAGGCGCTGCCATGGGAGTTCCACGGCAAAATCGCAGAGGAACATGGCAAGATCATATCTGAAATGGTGAAAAGCAAACCAGCCACCAACGGTCTCTCCATACTGCTCTATGGCGCGGCAGGCGCAGGCAAGACCAGCTTTGCGCTGTCACTTGCGGCGCAACTGGGCAAGGACATCTACTTCATAGCCCAGAACGACAAGGACTCCTCCTCTCGCAGCTCATACTCCGCCAACTTCCGATATGCGGCCCTGTCAGCCGCGCAACGCCAACTGGATCCAGACAAGTGCATTCTGGTGGTGGATGAATGCGATGACATGATTGAGGCTAACCGCGCAAACGGATTCTTCGGCTTCTTCATGGCGAAGGACAACGGCTCGGAGACCAAGGGGCAGCTCAACACAGTAATCGACGAAAACCGCCATACTGTAATATGGATATGCAACTCACAGCAGGACGCGATTGCAAAATCATCCCGCAGGCGCTTTGACTACTCGGTACTCTTCGACGAACTCCTCCCCGAAAACCGCATTCACATCTGGGAGAATTGCCTGAAGAAGGAGAACTGCGAGGGCAAGCTGTCCGAGGAGTTCATCAACGAGGTATCCCGTAAATACAAGGTAAATGCGGGCGGCATCGCGCTAGCTGTCAAGAACGCAGCCGCCTTGGTGGCCGCTGACGCCTCCAAGTCATTTGACGACTGCATTCTGACTTTCCTTAAGGCACACTGCGCACTCCTGGGCATCCGCAAGCCCAACGACGAGCGCCTGGAACCTGCAAGGGACTACTCGCTGGAGGGACTTAACATCAAGTCAGGCATCAGTCCCGAGCGCATCATCCAGGTGTGCAGGAACTTCCTGAAAGCCAAGGACAAACCAGGGCAGTCTGGCCGTGACAAGCCACGCATGAACCTGCTGCTCCACGGCGTACCAGGCAGCGGCAAAACCGAGTTCGTTAAGTACCTTGCCAAGACCTTGGGCAAGAAACTGAATATCAAGAACGCCTCCGACTTGTTGTCCATGTACGTGGGCGGCACGGAGCACCTCCTTGCGGCAGCCTTTGCAGAGGCTGAGAAGAACAACGAGATGCTCTTCATCGACGAAGGCGATTCCATGCTCTCGTCCCGCGACGGCGCACAGCGTTCATGGGAGGTATCCCAGGTCAACACGCTCCTGACAGAAATGGAGAACTTCAACGGCATATTCGCCGTCTCCACGAACCTGATACAGAAGCTGGACCCAGCGGCACTCCGCCGCTTCACATTCCGCCTCCACTTCGACTTCCTGGACAATGCGGGCAAGGAGCTCTTCTACAAGACCTACTTCGGCCCACTGAAAGCTCCTAAACTCACCGATGAGGACAAGGAAATGCTCCACGGCATAGAGCGCCTGACGCCATCCGACTTCAGGAATGTGCGCCAGCAACTCTTCTACCTGGAAGATTCTGCGCTCACCGCAAAGGAAATCATAGACGCTCTCCGCCTGGAGGCTGAATCCCGCGATTCCTACGGTTCATACAAGAATCTGGGCGAAGAGAAACGCGGCATCGGCTTCAACAACTAGGCGCGTTGACGCAGGCGCGGTTGTGGCGTCCATGTTGACGCAGGCGCGGTTGTGGCGTCCATGTGAGCGCCGAAGCGGCGCTCACTCAGGTTGAGCAACCTATAATGCCAAGTTCTAGGCTCCTCCGCACAGGTTGGCCAACTTGTGCGGGAAGCCAACAGACGAAATCCAGCGAGTTGGCCAAGCTGAGCCAATTTCCAACAGGCGAAATCAAGCGAGTTGGTCAACCTGAGCCAATTTCCAACAGACGAAGGCAGACAAGTTGCTCAACCTGAGTGAGCGCCGCTTCGGCGCTCACATGGACGCCACAACCGCGCCTGCGTCAACATGGACGCCACAACCGCGCCTGCGTCAA
>JAFSTJ010000067.1 GCA_017450525.1 Victivallales bacterium
CCAGGGACACATTGCCTTCTACCTGGCCATTGTCCAGCGGATTGGCGATGCGGTTTTCCAGGTCGCGGAACAGGCGGCGCAAGTCGATGATGCCGCCGATGATGAACCAGAAAGTGGTGAAGGAGGCGGCCACCAGAGGAACGCCAAGATACACCACGAAGAAATAACTTCCCCACCATTCAGGCTTCCATGGCGAGAATATGTTCCATATCACCACAAGAACGAATGCAATCAGGAACTTGTATATGAAGGAGTAGATGAAGACGCTCCAGGTGATGACTTTGTCGCCAGTTGTGAATTCTGGGGTTATGCCGATCATCTTCTTGAACACGTTGCGCCACGTCCACTCGAACTGCGCCTTGTTTTCACCGTCTGTGTTGTAGATGCCGCGGTGCAGCATGCGGTCCAGGTTGAAAGGCCCCTTGTATGTCAGCAGGGAACCTGCTATGTAACCAATCAAGCAGCACATCATGATAAAGAAGTTGATCTCCACGGAGTTGATGGGGAACTTGTGGGGTGACATGCGCCAGACAATCCACGGCTCGAATGGCCCAGAGCACTTTGCAAGGAAGTTGCCCACGGCCGCATCCCACTGGTTTGCAACCAGCCAGGGATATATCAGCGATGCCCATTCACGCTGGAAGAAGATGAAGAGCAATGCCAGCAACATGCCAGTTATCAGTGAAGTGAATGCGCCAGTGGTGTTGCCAAAGCGGCTGTAAAGACCGAATATCATCATGGGTCCTGCACCAATCCACATGGAGCACATGATGGTGACGAACATGTTCACATAGTCCAACTGCGCCATGAAGAAGGAGCCCACGAACCAGAACGCGCCGCAGAATATTGCGACTATGCGTATTGCCAGCACGTGGTGCTTCATGGAAAGTCCCTTTTTCAGGAAGGGTACCACGCAGTCCTGGGTGACGGTCTGCGCCGCGCTGAAGAGGCGTGAATCGTCCGTTGACAGCATCATCAGCAGAATGAACAGGGCGAACAAGCCCACCATTCCCACAGGCAGTAGATGCCGCAGGGTGACTGGCAGCATCATCTGGTGATACAGTGTGAAGTATTCCTGATAGTGCTTGTTGCCGTTGGGTGTGTCCTTCAGTCCTTCGCGCACCACATCCAGGTGTGGGGTGTCCAGGTTCTTTTCGTGTGAAAGAGGCGCATCCTGCGGGCGTGTGCCACCGATGATGTGGTCACGAGGAGGCAATGACTCCAGTTCTGTAGTCAGTTTTTCCTGCAATGCCTTGTCATCCACAACGATTTCCCGCAGAATCTTGCGGCTCAGGTCATTGCGTATCTCGCGTGCCTTGGGTGCCAGGGACTGGTGGTTCAAAGTGGCGATGACCATAATGACCAGAAGGATGTACAGCACATTGGAGAACATGGAGCGCCAGGTGCCCATGAGACCTGCCATCTTCTGCTCATGGGGAGAGCGGGCGGATATGCTTCCCGCAGTGCCTGTCCAGTTGCCTCTGTTGATGATGGTGCTATAGACGGACACCACCAATGCGAACATGTTGAAGTCCCTAAGCCCTCTGATGTCGTATGGGTTCAGGAAGCTCTGACCAGCCACGCGGTCGCTCATAACGGGCACGATCACGCCAGACCAGGAGAATTTAACAATGATGAAGATGGTGAAGATGATGAGCAATGGATAGCAGAAGAAGCCCTGGATTGTGTCGGTCACCAACAGGGACAAACCGCCGCCAAGGCAGCATATCAACACGCATAGCGTGATCATTATCAGCGTCAGCACCAGGAACGTGGGTATCTGTACGCCGAATAGACTGAAGGAATAGGGCAGGCCGATGTAGTAGATCATGAAGCGTGCCGCCAGGGCAGGGCACATGCAGTTTGCCAGCAGTTCCGCCACTGAACGCAATGCCGAGGCATATATTCGGAGTGGACGGTTGTAGCGCATCTCCAGGAACTGCCCAAGGCTCAAGGACTTTGTCTCGCGGAAGCGATA
The DNA here is from genome assembly GCA_017450525.1 of Victivallales bacterium. Classification (GTDB taxonomy): domain Bacteria; phylum Verrucomicrobiota; class Lentisphaeria; order Oligosphaerales; family Oligosphaeraceae; genus RGIG3456. The sequence goes on from JAFSTJ010000067.1 coordinate 1,979, forward strand.
CGTGAAGAAGCCAGTCAAGCTGATTACAATTGAAAGCGGCATTAGGATGCTGTTCCAGAACGCCATGGCGAAGCCTGTCTTGTAGTGGGCCTCCGTATAGCCGATTAGCGTGATTACCGCCAGGCCCTGGGCCACGTCACCAACGGAAATCACATAGCGGCCAGCCACGCGGCCAGCCGCAAGATAGTCCGTCACGCCCTTGATGTAGCGCCTTGAATAGAAGCCCATGCCAACGACAAATATCATCGGCAACACCATGATCAACCAATCAATCCAACTCACTTTTCTCTCCTGTCCTTTTGGTTATTTATATAGACTAAATGGAAATGGCCTAAAGTTAGCGCATAGCTATCTTTTTACAAATGCAGTCGTGAACTTTGGAAACAGAGGTAATTGCAAAACTATTGGCATTGCAAGCCTTTTCCGCTGGCTGAAGCCAGCGGCTCCGATAGTTTGCGGCTTGGCGAAATAGTTTTGAAATTACCTCATTACCTTAAAATGCTAAGTTCCCCAAGTTGGTAGGTATGTACGCGGCCAATGGTCTGCTAATATCCTGCTAAATATCAATAGCGTTTGGGATATCTGTGGCGTTTTTTCATTAATCGTATTGAGATAATA
>JAFSTJ010000731.1 GCA_017450525.1 Victivallales bacterium
GCCTCTTAAAATGAAAAAATATGATTTTGCCACTTGCAAAACCAACTACAGTTTGTTAAAATAAGACAAACTACTCAAATCCTTAACAATAAGGGCTTAAAATGAAAAAGAGATTTACACTAATCGAGTTGTTGGTTGTCATCGCCATTATCGCCATACTTGCGGCAATGCTATTGCCTGCATTGAGCAAGGCCAGGGAGAAGGCCAGGGAGACTGGCAGCATCAACAACCTGAAGCAACTGGTGCAGGTTTGGAATCTATATTGGATGGAGAATGATCAGGACTACTGGTTCAATGGCAATGCCTCAAGCGCCTCCTGGGCGAATGAGAAGCCCAATTACTGGACCAGTTTTCTTGTGCACCACGGATATTTCAAAGAGGATCAGACAAGTGATATATGGGTATGTCCAAGCTCAGCAGCAAAGCTTACCAAAAGGGACAGGGCTTATGCCTATTGTGGCATTTATGGAAATACGTCAATGGCGAATTGCTATTTCAACGTGTCTCTTGTTACGGCTAGCCTGCCTGCCTCCCAAGTGGGGCTTTTGTTTGACGGCGCCACAATAAAGTCGGGCAATCCGTATTACCGCCTGTACAACAGCACAGCCACCAGCGAGACTTATGCACGTCCATATCTGCATCATAATGGGCACACCACTGTTGGCTTTGTGGATATGCATGCCGCTTCTCTTAACAGAGGCGAGCTGGGCGATGTATATACTGTACACAAGAGCCCCACCAAGATCAATGCGGCTTGGGAGCCAGGAGTTACTGCATATTTCAAGTGCAAATAATAAAGGAGTTTTTTTCATGAGAAGAAGGCATTTCACATTGATTGAATTGCTGGTTGTCATAGCGATTATCGCGATATTGGCGGCCATGCTGTTGCCTGCGTTGAGCAAGGCCAGGGAGAAGGCACGAGGAGTGAACTGCCTCAACAATCTGAAGCAATTTGGCTTGGCGATCGGGATGTATTTCCACGACTATGACCAGGACTGGTTCATGAGCGGCAACACATCCACAATGAGCTACAGGCCCAATCAGCCAAATTCATGGCTCACTCATCTCAAGCATTTTGGCTACATCATTGGCGATGTCAACATGTACTATTGTCCTTCTACTGTCGCGTTCATAACGACGCCGCTAGAATCTTCAGGCACATATTCCTACGGGGCTTACTACAATGGCAATGAGCCATACGGCTTCAATGTGACATATCTTTACACAAAGAAGTCGCCATCTGAAATATGCCTGGTGCTGGACAGCTGGGCGATCAACGCGGTCAAGCCATATTACCGCATAGTCAATGACAACACAAGCAACACATACGGCAGACCGCATCTGGTGCACAATGACCGCTGCAATGTGGTGGCCTCTGACGGGCATGCCATGGGCGCGAACAAGAGCGAACTAGGGCAGCTTTACACGCCAGCACTTTGGAAAGACAACATACAGCGCATCAAGTGGTGCGTTGAACTGGGTGCGGACACATATTCCGCGCTATGATGTGGAAACGCAAGCTGAGCACACATAAACCAACATAAAGGAATAGAATAATGAAGAGATTTTTTGCATTGATGATTTGCCTTTGCCTGTGTGCGATGGCTGTGGACAAGAAGACGTTTTTCAGCGGACCAACGGAGGTGCCCGCCAACCTGCCAGCCAATGAGCTTTTCCCGAAGGGGCAACTCCTTCCCTTTGGCTTCTACAGTTTTGGCGGTGGCAGTGACAGCAAGAGAGGCGAACTCCTCACTGAAGAACAGCGCCATGCGGACCAGGACTACATCACCAAGAACGGCTGCATCACGCTGATTGGCCCTGCATACGAACTGAATGACTGCGTGATAGCGGATGCGAAGCGCAGCGGCCTGAAGTGCGCATACACGATGCACTCCATCGGTAAGAATCAATTCCTGGTGGATGGCTACAACCTGGGCAGCAAGGACGGAATCGCAAAAATGCTGAAGGAAAAGGGCGAGCCCAATTGGGAAGGCATCCGCGCCGAAATCGCCAACATAATGAAGGCAGTGGGCAACAGCCCTGAGATTGCAGTGTGGAATCTGGTGCCAGAGGAAGTACGTCCCTGGAAGAAGCAAGAGATTGCCATATTGAAGTTCGTGGCGAAAACGGTCAGGGAGCTGGATCCTCTGAAGCGCCCCTGCGCGCTTTATCTGCCAAATCACTACGGTGCAGGCACGATGAAGAATTTCTTCCCGCCGCTGGACATCAGCTGGCGCGGCATGTACGTGAACTATGCTGGCAAGAAGGACAAGCGCATCTGGGCGCGCTGGTGCATTGAGCAGCAGCTGGTTGCCATCAAGGACCAGCCAGGCGCAGTCTGCTGGGGGCTGCCTGAGATGTTCAAGAATCCAAAGGATCCTGCCGATGTGAAGAACATACCCACCTGGGTGCGCCATGACGTGTATGTTGCGCTGGCCGCTGGTGCAAAGGGCATCCTTATCTTCTCTGGCAGCAGGCGCAGCAATTTCGCCGAGAACAGAAAAATCTATCTGGACGCGTATCTGCAGGTTTCCAAGGAACTGAATGGCCCCAAGGCATTGGCGCAAATATATATGTTCGGCGAACCAAAGAACGATTTGACCCTCAGCATCACAGAGGGGCCAGAGAGCATACATTTCAACAACCAGAAGACCGAGATTAACGCGCCGCCGCTGTGCATGTCCAACATGGCATGGAAGAACGCCCGCTATCTGACCATTGTGAACTCCTGCGACCAGCAGGTGACGGCCATGCTGGATGGTCTGCCATACGGCAGCGATGTGGGCATAGAGGACGTGATGGCTGAAAAGCCCAGTTTCATGGTGGTGCCAGAAGGCAATACCGAACTGGTTTTCAAGCCTTGGGAAGTCAAGATCCTCAAGGTTTACTGCAAAGAATAAGTGGCGAAGGCGTCCTCGCCATCGCTTAAGTTTAAGGGGGCTGTTGCGTCCGCAACAGCCCTTTTTTGTAATCTGAATGGGAAGAAGTCCTCTTTCCCGCTAAGGCAACCTGAATGGGCGCGCGTCGGCGCCCACGTTAAACACAAGAGACTATCATGATAATAAAAGAAAGTAGGCGAAGTTGTTTTTATTTTGGTGAGGAGATATTGCTGCGCCTGGCGATGTTCAACTGGACGCCTGTGAACCAGAAGGACTGCACGCTGTTGTTCAAACTGGATGGCAAAGAGGTGGAGCGCAGGGAATTGCCATCGGTTGGCACCCATAGCGACAACATCGAATGGCGCTATGACAGCAAGGCATTGCGTCTTGGCGAGCATAAATTGGAGGTCTCCCTTCGTAACAAGGGTGGCATTAACCTGAAGAGCACGTTTCCGATATGCGTTGTGGAGCGTCCCAACCAGAATGGCATGGCCAATTGGCATTGGCCCGCGACAGTGCATTATGATGCGTTGGAGGCGAGCCGCGAAAGTGCCTTGCGCGAATTGGACAGGTTGCGGGACTGCGGTTTCACCTGGGCAAACTTCAGGGATGACTGGGCGCTACTGCATCCAGATGATGCGGTTTTCCTGATTGAGGAGGCACTGAAGCGCGGCATTGAACTGGGCATCCTTGTTGAGAATGCCAAGGGCGGTATTTTCCGTAGAAGGGGCGAGAATGATGCAAAATGCATTCTGACACGCGAAGGCGAGGTTAAGAACCTGCTCAATCCACATACGGCATATTTCCGCGAGAAGGTGACGCTGCATATACGGCGGCTGATGGAGTTGTTCAAGGATTTTCTTGCGGTGCGCACCATGTTCGTCAACAGCGAACTTGAGGATATGCTCTGCCTTGCCTGCGACAAGAAGAGCCTGGCAATGCATGAGAAGAAACTGGGTTTTCCAATCAGCGACCTGCGTGGCGTATTCAGGACGGATGCCTTTGCGTATACTGACCCCAAGTGCGTCAAGCCAGGTGTGGTGGCGGATGATGACAAGGAAGTGGCGTATATGCGCTATTATTTCACCGAGGGCGATGGTTGGTCTGCCACCAACCGCCTGATGGCGAAGATTGCCCATGAATACAGGCCAGACATGCTGGTGCTGTCAGACCCGTACAGGCTGTGCCCCATACCCCAGCGCTTTGCGGGGATGGATGCAGTCAGCAGTTGGACCTACACCAATCCCGACCCCAAGACCTCCCTTTTTGCGGAGACGCTGGACTGTGCGTCACGTCATTTAGGCAACAAGAGCGTGCCCAGCATTACGCTGTGGAATTATGCGGGCAGCCTGTTCCCCAGCGGAGCGAATCGCTTCGCCCGTGAGTTCACGGTTCGCATGGGGCCTGACCGCTGGAAGGAGTGCGCATGGATATACTTCTCCAGAGGCTGCGCCGCCATCGGCAGTTATTTTGGAAGCCCGATGGAAATTTACATTGAGGGTGGGGACGAGCATATTTATTCCCATGCCACGGAGGGGGCGATTGCCTCGTTCAGCCATGATGTCATGCAGCCATTTGGCGAATTGGCCCGCTCTACGGAAAACACGCCCAGGCAGGTGGCCGTACTGGATTGTTTGACAGCGCGAGTCTATGGTGACAAGGAGAGGGAGCATACCCATTATGCCAACTATCAGATATACAACTTTTCCACCTTGCTGGCCATGTGCCATGTGGGCTTCGATGTGATAATTGAGGAGGATGTGCTTGCGGGCATGCTTGCCAATTACAAGATGCTGGTGCTTGCCAGAGCGGATGTGCTCAGCGCCTCGGTGTACAAGGCAATATGCAAATACGCCAAGGCGGGTGGTATTGTGATTGCGGACAGGCATTGCCGCGCCAATATCCCGAACATGCAGGTGTTTGATTTTGACTTCACCCACAGACGCGGCGTAAACGCCAATGCGCTTTCCACAAACAAGGACTATGCCTCCAAGGATGACAAGAACAGTGTTGCCATTGTCAATAAGACCACCGTCAAGGGTATGACTGCGGACCAGGACAGGGCAATCATGGAAACATACGCAGCTGAGTTGCAGGCCTTCTTGCAAGACAAATTGCCTGGAAACATCCATTGCGATACGCCTCGCATTCTGCTGAACATGCGCCAGGCAGGAGAGACAACATATCTCTTTGCCGTGAATGATAACAGAACCTACGATGAGCGTACATCGATATGGAAGTCTATGGAAGAAAAGGGCTTGCCTGTTTCGGGAACCGTCACGGTGGATTTGCCGTATGAAAAGCCTGTGTTCCGCGAACTGCTTTCTGGCAGGACGCTGAAGGCGAAGCGTACCGAGGCTGGCTGGAACGTGAAACTGGAACTTCCAGCAGCGGGCGGCGCGATAGTTGCTGTAACCGAGAAGGGCGCCTTGCCAAAGCCAAATGCAGGCTACACTGTCAATGATGCGTATGTGCAGTTGCATATTAAAAATTGCGGCACTACATTACGCCCATTCAAGGTGGAATACAATGGCAAGAGCCTGGTGCGCTGCGCCCATGCCAACGAGGCGGACTTCATCTTCCCACTAGCGGCCAAGGAGCAGGTGCCAAAGGCCATTGCCATTCAGGATTTGCTGACAGGAGAGACGCTGTAGATGATAATGTTTGCGGCCAATAGCCGTTTGTGAGTCCAGCGTCCTGAGTGCGCGGCTAATGGCCGCGCACATACAATTAAGGAGAAAGACAATGCTCAAGATTTGGCGCAGCCAATACAGCAGATACGGGCATAGCCCCGAGGCTGAAAACGAGTTGTATGCGGAAACCTACACTGCGGATGCTACATACACTGACGAGGAATTGAAATACATATCCGATGGTGGCTTCAATGGCATTTGGCTGAACATGCTGCTGCACAATGTGGTGTACAACGAGGCGTTTCCCGAATTTGGCCTGTATGCGAAGGAGCAGCTGGAAAAACTGGCTTCCCTGATAAAGCGGGCCGCAAAGTATGGCATCAAGGTGTATCTGTGCTGCCAGCCGCCCAGGGCCGTGAACGAATGGGACAAGGCGTTCTGGGCGAAGCATGGCGATGTGGCTGGTGCGGCGGAGAGGCTGTCTGCCCTGTGGGGTACCAAGGACGGGCATGAATACTCCAACTTCATCTCGATTTGCACATCGCTGCCCAAGGTGCAGAAGTATCTGGAGGAGGCATTTGCGGATTTGAGCAGGGCGCTGCCTGATTTGGGTGGCTACATACTGATTACTGCATCGGAATTTCCCGCGCACTGCCGCACATATCCCCACGTCAATGGTTGGCAATGCCCCCGTTGCGGGAAACGTCCTGCAGAAGATGTGATTGCGGAAGTCATCAACATTGTGGAAAGGGGTGTGCATTCCGTTGCGCCGCAGCAGACTGTGATTGCGTGGAACTGGTCTTGGGATACAACGATGAATGCCTCGCCAGCGGAAATCATACGCCAGATTAAGGGCAATGTGGTGGTAATGGGCGATGCGGAAAGGGGCGGCTATGACAAGGCGGGCACTTTCATTGACGAGTATGCGATGTGCTATGAGGGGCCTTCTCCAGTTTTCCTAAAGGACATGGCGGCTGCGGAGGCGCATGGCCTGGGCACTGCGGCGAAACTGCAATTGAATGTGACCCATGAGCTTGCTTCTGTGCCGAATCTGCCAGTGCCAGGCCAGTTGTTTGCACGTGCGCAATGGGTTAAGCACACCAAAAGTTGCGCGGGGTATATGGGATGCTGGAATTTCGGAAACGCCGTCACCGCAAACACGGCTGCTTTCCATTACTTTGTGAGCCAGGAGTGCCCCGATGACATGACAGAGGCGCTGACATCCTTTGCAGCAAGGTATTTCCCTGGATGCGATGCCAATAAGGTGGCTGAGGGATGGAAGGCATTCGGCGATGCGCTGGAGGGCTATCCACATTGCACACCATGGCTGTACATGGGATGCGTGAACTGGGCACTGGGATATTTCTGCCCGCCAGGAAAGATGAGCGGCAAGGGCGGTCGTTCCTGGCTGTATGATGTGCGGGGGGATGATTTGTCCGCCGCATTTGCCAAAGGCAGTGTTGAGGAAGGCAATGCTGGTGGCAAGCTGCGTTTCAGTGAAAGCGAGGTGCTGGAGAGGATGCAGCGCATATCCCAGAGGTGGAGCAAGGCGCTGGAGTTGTTCGAGGCGGGGCTTGCTTCCTCAAAATGCAAGCATTCCGAGGAGGAATTGAACACAGCCAAGGTGGTGAACGCCTGTTTCAAAAGCGCCTGCAATATGATTCGCTTCTACATGATGAAGAAGGATGGTGGCGTTGCCGAGGGCCAGGAGTATTTGGATTTGCAGAGGCAGGAGCTGGAGAATGTGCTTGCAGTGGTGAGTATAGTAAAGGCAGACAAGCGCCAGGGCTTCCATAGCGAGGCGCAGGTCTATATGTTTGATGCAAAGATGATTGAGGATAAAATAGAGAAATTGAAGAAATTGTTGAAGGAGTGAGTGATGACAAAAAGATTGTTGTTCCTGTGCGCACTATGCATGTCTCTGACCTGGCTGGGGGCGTTTGACTACAAGAATCCCGCGCTTAATCCAGTCAAGTTCGAGGCGGCGCCGTCCCATGGTGAAATCAAATTGCTGGTGGACGGCAAGATGAACTTTGTGATTGCCAGGTCCAAAAATGATGGCGAGGAGAAAGTGAGCAGGGACAGACGCTCTGTCACTCTGGCAGAAGAGGCTCTGGTGGATGCGTTTGAACGCATCACAGGCGAGAAGCCTAAGGTGGTGGATGCCGCGTCCGAAGAGGCGGCCAAGGCGCCTTTCGTGATTTCCCTTGGCAAGAACGTCATCTCCGAGAAACTGGGAATTGACTTCAATGGGTTCCCGAAAGAAGGCTTAATCGTGAAGACATTTGAAAGAGGCGTCGCGATTGCTGGTGATGACGGATACCTCAAGCCTGAGAGATATCACAAATTTGACAGGCCACAGTATCGTTTCAATGGCACAACTCATGGCGCATACGACTTCATCGAGCGTGTGCTGGGCATACGCTTCTACTATCCTGGCATCGGCGTCTATGTGCCGCAGAATGTCAAGAACATTACACTTACACCAGTCTGCTATACGGATGCTCCTGTATATCATAACCGCCATCATTATGCATTCAATAAATTTTCACAAAATGGCGTTCCATGGAAAGGAGTAAAAGCGGACAAATTCTTTGACAAGGCATGGAGATTTGCCAAGACGAGCCGCTTCCCAGATCCGATACATACGCCAGTCCCCCATGTCATGCTGGAGGCCCATCCCGACAAGGCGGATGTTATTTTCTACAAGGACAGGTTTGGCGTGGTGCACAACGGCTCTAAAAGCGCAGTTCTGGATATCACGAACCTGGAGTTGGCGCATCTGATGGTGGAGGATGCAAAGCACTTCTACGACACGGATGGCAAGTGGACGGTGCACTGGCGCGAGAAGCCTGGTTCAAAGTACTTGAGCGGACGCACGCCCAACACCGAATATATTTGCTTTGGGCAGGCGGACCATTATCTGGGCAACATGCCTGATGCAATGGCGCCCTTCATACCAAAGGAGCGCAAGAACAGCAAGAGCGGCGCATTAAGCGATGTGTATATGCGCTTCTACATGGCGATGGCGAAGGAGATGAAGGAGGTGTTGCCTGGCAAGAAGCTGGCGACCTGCGCATACCACAACTACAGATTGCCGCCACTGCTGGTGAAGCCAGAAGATGTGCCAGACAACATTGACATACTTATCTGCACGGGCACCATTGCGCTGTCCAGGTCCAAGCAGATGCAGGATAGTTGGAAGGGTGTTTATGGCGGATGGTCTAAGCTGCTGGGGCGTCCAGTCCACGCATACACATACGGCACCAGTATAGCCTTCACCAAGGCCATCGAGGGCTATTATATGAAGGACTTCATCAAGGCTTTGGAACCATATCTTGCGAAGGACGGCGGCATTTTCTATGACGCTGGCTTCAACTACCATTTCTACAGCACCTACTATCTTGTGTATAGGAACTACTGGAATCCAGAATTCAACAACAAGGCGGCTATTGACGAGCACTGGCCGCTGCTGTATGGCCCCAAGGCGGGAGCCGCGCTGCGCAGTTTCTACGAGTTACTTCAGGAGCGCTGGGAGAAGGGCTACATCGGCGATGGCAAGGGAGACGAGCTTGTGGGCATCAGCACGGCGCGTCTTTACCAGGCATTCAACGCGAAGACAGTGAGCAAGCTGGAGGCATACCTCAAGCAGGCCAGGGATGCCACTGCACCTGATTCAGTTGAGCGTCAGAGGGTGGAGTTCTTTGCACAGCCGTGGGCCAGCGCCTTCAAGTCGGCCCGTTCCTATCATTCCATGGTGATTCCGTTGCACAATGTGAGCCGGGTGGAGAAGAATGAGAAGATTGTCGTGGATGGCAAGCTGGACGAGCCCATCTGGAAGCGTGCGGCTGCGATGAAGATGCAGGACGCATACGGCAGCGGCAAGGAGATCAAGTCCAATCCCGAA
>JAFSTJ010000068.1 GCA_017450525.1 Victivallales bacterium
CTGCTGCATCGGCAGTTTCATGAATGTGGTCGTATGGCGCCTTCCACGTGGCGAGAGCCTGTCCTACCCGCCAAGTCACTGCCCGAAATGCGGGCATGCCATACGCCCATGGGAAAACATCCCCATCATAAGTTGGCTATGCCTCCGTGCAAGATGCAGCGCCTGCCATCTGCCAATCTCAATAAAATATCCACTTGGCGAGGCGGCAACTGGCCTGCTGTTCACAGCTGTGTGGTTCTCCATCTACAAAAGAAGCCTGCCATTGGCAGTTGTTCTGCCATATTTTGCGCTGACGGCGCACCTCCTGGCAGCCGCCCTCATTGATGCGGAACACAGGTTCATTCCAGACAAGGTGAACTTCTCTGGCATGGCATTTGCTTTCGCCCTAGCACTAATATTCCCATCCAGCCGCCTGGCTCTACTGCCTGAAGACGCACCAATGCCAGGCAGACTTCTCTTCACAGGAGCAACTCAACTTCTTGCCAAAACGGGCATATCCGCCCTGCCCTCAACAGCAGCCGCACTACTGGACTGCATCCTGGGAGCGGCATTCGGCTTCGCAATAATATTCCTATTCGCACAGGCAATCAAAATGCTAATGCCTGGAAAAGAACATGACGCAATCGGCTGGGGGGACATAAAGCTGATGGCCATGATTGGCGCTTTCCTTGGCGCAGACGCATCAATCTACATACTCTTCGCAGGCGCAATCCTGGGGTTGCTGGCTGCATTGCTGCAATGCGCAATCAAACGCAAGCTCAAGCCAAGCATCCCCTTTGCACCGCCGCTGGCAATCGCCGCACTAGCCTGGATGCTGTTCGTCTAGCCCAGAGACACAGCAATGTTACAAATTGTTTGCACGTATATATGACACCAGGCCGTTGTAGTCTGCCACCACTACATAATACATGTCAATGACATCAAGGTATGCAAATGAATATACTTGGCGTTGCCCATTCCGTGCAATGCTGAACACTCCATACTTCTTGCCTTCCTGAAGTATCTTGCGGCGTATCACGTCGTCCCCGAACAATGGTGTCTTGAACTCCACATCCTTATGGAGCTTTTCAGGGTCAAAACTCTTGTTGAAATATTCAGACATCGACGAGAAAATGGTTTCACCCTCTTTGTTTATGACAGCTTTTTCCAAGACGTATTCTCCTGTGTTTCCCATGGAGAGAATGCTGTTCGTCAACTTGTTGACGGACAAATCCAGGCCCACCACGCCACAAAATTCTCCCTTCATGTCATAGATGGGAACTGAACAAGGCATGGAAAGGCCTGAAACCGAATCATAATCCATATAGGGCTTTCCCCAGACTGGCTTGCCCTTTTTCTGCGCTTCCAAGTACCACTCGCGCTTTCTGGGATCAATGACACGAGGATAGTTTCCGCGCCAGGGATATAGCAGCTTGGCGCCGCCACAAGTACCAACATAAACCGAACGCACAGGGAAACCATTATAGAGATAGTCCGCCTTGAGTCTTTCAAAGTCCTTATCAGCGAAAACATAATCGGATTTGCTTCCAAGAACGATAGTCTTCATTTTCCGAAGTACGGGATATCCTTTTTCCAGGAAAGCATTGCACGCCGCCATGTCCGCATCTGGCGCAAATGTGCAAATGCCGTAGTCCAGGCTCGTCATGCGCTTGTAATAGGGCGAATAGAACATGCCAGGCTCGGTCTTGCCGATCTCGCTCATCGTGGGCCTGAATGCCTTGTGCCATGCGTCCTTGTCACCTTCCGTGTTGTAGGTCAGAAGATAAGCTATTATTCTTGAAAGAGCATGAAGTTGCTCCTGGATATGAAGCGTAGTCGTGTCAATGTGATTAGAGACAATACCAGTACGGTTGAAGACATAGTTCATTGCACGGCGCTGGACATTCATTTCACGTGAAACCTTAAGTTGCCTGAAAATGGAATAGGCCGTGACAGCGGAGAACAAAAGCAATATTGCAAGAAAACCCGCTACGAACTCCCTGCGGTGCCCATTGAAATAGCGCAGGCAGCTCATCAGCCAGTTGTCAGGACATGCCTCCACGGAAAGACCGCCCATATAGCGGCGAAAGTCATCGGAAAGTTCTTTGACAGACTGGTAGCGGTCCTCTGGGCAGTAGGCAGTCGCCTTCTGGATGATGGCCTTGAGAGCCTTGTCAATATGCCATTTGAAGCGATGCTCTATGGGTTCCAGCTCGCCATTGACAATATGCTCCATATAGTCTTTTTCGTCCTTTCCACCCACGGCACATCGCATGGTGACAATTTCCTGGAGGATAAGCCCCATGGTGAATATGTCTGAACGAGCGTCGCAATGCCTGCCGCGCAATGCCTCAGGCGAAAAATAGCGGGGAGTGCCAGTGATACTTTCCTTCTCCGAAGAAGTATCGTCTTCCTTGGTGATTACCTTCGCCAATCCCCAGTCCACAACGAACACTTCCATGAATTCGCCCAGCATGATGTTTTCAGGCTTGAGGTCGCGGTGTATAATGTTCTTGTGGTGGGCATACGCCACGGCGTCACATACGTGCAGGAAAATCTCAAGACGCGTTCTAAGCTGCGCATCTTCGTCAAACGCCTTTATGCCTCTTGCCCGATAATTCAGGGATATGTTGCGCAAATAATCACGCAAGGTCCTGCCGTTCACCAGCTTCATTATCAGATGAACGCCCTGGTTGCCGTCGCTGGAGAGCCCATAGATTGGGATGATGCCTGGGTGGTCCAGCTGGGCTGTCACTTTTGCTTCGCTGACAAAGGAATCGATGAGGCCAGCCTTTGTCTCGGCTTCTTTCTTGAGTGACTTGATGGCAACAACGCGCCGCAGATTCCTGTCCCTGGCAATGGAGACTGTTGTATGCCCGCCATGGGCATACTCCTCTAGCATTACATATTTGGTGTCCAAGTCGCCAAGAGGCGCGTCCAGATGCGAGGTTGTGTCAGGCTCAACTTCAGTATATTGCGAGACATTCTTGCCTCCGATGAGGTCTTCTATCTCATGCTTCTTGCGGACGAAATGCGTCGCAATCCTGTGAAGCGGTGTAATATGGGAATCCCCAAAGTGCTGTTCGGGCTTTTGAACGACAATCGTCCTGTTGAAGTCGTCACGCAACTTCTCGCCTTCAACGTTAGTGTTCTTGGTTTCTGCTTCCATCGTACTATAATGCCTGGTAGCGTTTGTCAACTTTTGATTTGCCATAATTTAACCTAGCAGGCTAAATTGTAAAACCAAAGTGTCAAGACAACACACAAAAAAAAGCCAGGTGCGTGAAAACACCTGGCTTTTTATACGGTCTTAGTCTTGGCAAGTGCTATTGCCGTTCCTCCCATGGCTCGATTTCAGCGAAGGCGGGATGACGCATGTCCTTGTCGGACAGCAGCCACTTCTCTTTTGGTACGTGCCAGTCAATTGCAAGGGAGGCATCGTCCAGACGCACGCCCCGCTCGGAGGATGGCGCATAGAGGTTGTCGCACTTGTAGGCGAACACGGCCTCCTGGCTAAGCACGGCAAAGCCATGAGCAAAGCCACGCGGTATGAAAAGCTGTCGCTTGTTCTCGCCAGACAGTTCTACAGCCACATGCCTGCCATACGTGGGCGAGCCCTTGCGAATATCCACGGCCACATCCAGGACCGTGCCCGATATCACACGCACCAGCTTGGCCTGTGTGTAGGGCGCAGCCTGCCAATGCAGTCCCCGCAGCACACCGTAGCTTGATTTGCTCTCATTGTCCTGCACCCACTTGCAACAGATGCCCGCCGCCTCGAATGCCGCCTGGTTCCAACTCTCGAAAAAATATCCCCTGTTATCGCCAAAAACCTTCGGCTCCAGGATGAGCAGTCCTTCTATGTCTGTCTTGATGATGTTCATTTTACTTCTCCGTAATCCGCATCAGGAATGCATAAGTATTCCCATAGATAAAACAGACAAAATGGCATCAGTATTGTGATATCCAGATGTTTTTTGTTTTAGAGGTTCGAGCGATACCACTCAATTGCCCCCTCCAAGCCTCGTTTGAAATCGTAGTCAGGGGCATATCCCAGCAATCGTCGTGCTTTGGATATGTCGGCATTGGAGTGCTTGATGTCACCTTTACGGTCAGGACCGAAAATTGGTTCGATATCCATACCCAATGCCTTGGTAAGGGCGTAGTAGATGTCGATGAGATATTCCCGTCCACCGTATGCGATGTTAAACGCCTCGCCATCCGCCTCAGCTGGAGCAAGACAAGCTTTCAAATTGGCCTCAATTACATTCTCGATGTAGGTAAAGTCACGGCTCTGGCGACCATCACCATTTATGGTGGGACGCTCGCCATTCAACAGCATCTTGATGAATTTTGGAATGACGGCGGCATACGCTCCATTAGGGTTCTGCCTGCGTCCAAAGACATTGAAATAACGCAAGCCAATGGTGGGCAGTCCATAATGGCGCGTGTATTGCTTTGCCCATTCCTCATCGCAACGTTTTGTCAGTGCGTAAGGGGAAAGCAGATTGCCCTCACGCCCCTCTGTCTTGGGCAGGTTCGGCTCGTCTCCATAGACGGATGAACTGGAGGCATATACAAATTTCTTTACGCCCTGCTGACGTGCCGCCTCCATCATGTTCAAGGTGCCCTGGATGTTGTTGGCGCAATAGAACAGCGGCATCTCAATGGAACGTGGGACACTACCCCATGCCGCCTGGTTCATCACATAGTCGATGCCATCACAGGCTTTCAGGCAAGTGTCATAGTCCTTGATGTCACCCTTGACAAATTCGTAGTTTGGATTGCCTGCAAACAAATCCACATTCGCCTGCTTGCCAGTGGACAAATCGTCCAGACACCGCACCCTGTATCCCAATTTTAGGATTGCCTCGCACAAATTCGAGCCAATAAAGCCTGCGCCACCTGTTACCAGAAATCTACAGCCATCTGGAAATATCAAGTCATTGTAGCCCATTTATTAGAACCTCCAGTATAAATAGCCTGCTTTTTCGTAGTCATTACGATTGAAAAGCCCCTTGATATCCAATAGTACCTTCTGCCCATCGCCAAACATATCATTGATAGTTCCCATGGAAAATTGCGCAAACTGCGTATGCGCCACCGCCAGAATGACAACATCCATATTGCGTATGTCCTGCATCTTGGTGAAATCCAGACCATAGAGCCGCTTCGCCTCCGCAGCGTCTGCCACAGGATCTGCCACAAGCGGCTCAATACCGTATTCCCGCAATTCCTTCACTATGTCAAACACCTTGCTGTTACGAGTGTCGGGACAATTTTCCTTGAACGTGAAGCCAAGAACCGCCACCCGTGCATCTCTAACCTTCTTCTTGGCCTTAATCAAGCACTTGACGCAATTCTCAGCCACATAGCGTCCCATGTCGTCGTTGATGCGCCGCCCAGCCAGAATTACCTGGCTATGGTATCCCATCATCTCCGCCTTATAGGTCAGGTAATATGGATCTACACCAATGCAATGTCCACCCACCAGTCCAGGACGGAAATTCAAGAAGTTCCACTTCGTTCCAGCAGCCTCAAGAACACTCTTTGTATCAATTCCCATCCGATTGAAGATAATTGAGAGTTCGTTCATGAAGGCGATGTTGATGTCTCGCTGCGAATTCTCAATGACCTTCGCCGCCTCCGCCACCTTGATGGAAGGAGCCCGATGCACCCCTGCCTCGACCACCAACTCGTAAATCTTCGCCACTGTGTCCAATGTTTCGTCATCCATGCCAGACACAATCTTTTTGATATTCTCCAATCGATGCGCCTTGTCACCAGGATTAATGCGTTCAGGCGAATATCCAAGTTTGAAGTCCATGCCGCATTTTAGCCCAGATTCCGCCTCAAGTATC
>JAFSTJ010000732.1 GCA_017450525.1 Victivallales bacterium
CCTGTTATTTAAGTTTTTTGAGAAACTCTCTTATCAATGATTTGACTGTGGAATCAGGTTTTCCATCAGATGCAATCATGAGCTTTTCATAATCTTGTAATTCATCAGTGTGGAAAGTTATCGTCAGTATCCGTGCTTCTTCACATGCTATGTGTTTATGATTTTCAGGATACGCCCAAAAACACTTTTTACATTTTTCAATGGATTTCTCTTTCCAGTTTGGACAGTGCTCGCAAGCCCATGATTTTTGTCTATTTGCGCTTGCGCTTAACAACAAGTAGTTGTCTAAATCCTGGTCATCTGTTTCGCCTCCTATCTCGTAAGGAATCCTATGGTCTATCTGAAGGTTCTCTTTTCTCATCGAGACATTGTTTATAAAGCATCTAGAACCATACTTTTCTATAAGTCTAGTTTTGAGTACTCTATCAAGCGCAGTTCGGCCAGCAGATTTAGACTTTGTTTCTCCAATATGCTCTAGGGAACCAAAACGATAAGCGGCAATTTTCCTGCCCTGGCCATTATCGACTTTAAAGGTAATTAACTCAATGCCCAATTCCCTTACATCTCTCGCAGCTCTTGGAGGATGATCGTAACCATAGATGTTTTTCAATTCATCACTGGTTATATATCCATGAGCAAGCAAATGCTGGATTACAGTGTTGGGACGCTTGGCCTGTATCGCATTTAGTTTAGCCAACGCCTCATCTGATATTTTCTCAACATCCATTGTTCATTTCCTCAAAAAGAAAAGATTCTTGATTTTGCAAAGCCAAGTTGGACAATCCACGACTTATATAAAGAGCTTCGTAAGTAACCTTTGATTCACCTAAGAAAGTTGCCTGTGTTGATTTTCCCGCTTTCAAGAGGATTTTAGTGCATTCAAGATAGTCAGGAAGATCCCTTCCATAAGAAGTATCTCCGCACTTACCATCATAACTAATAAGGAAATTAATGCCTCGTTTGTTCAAATCATCAATGGAAGACACAAAATCATCATAATTAATACCTGCAATATATCTGCAATCTCTTGTGTTGGAGACCCCCTGATATGGTGGATCCATATAGATGATGTCATCGGTTTGAGCCACATCCAGAACCTCTCTATAATCAACAGAACTGTAAGTCACTCTACCCTTTAATAAACTCGATATCATTACTGCATTTTGTTTAATCGCATCGGGCTTTGTCCCATTTCTACGTTTATCCATTCCCTGATTAAACAAGCCTTCAGAACTATATCTCACTGCTCCTTTAACGCACCTTGCCAGTAGATAGAGCATATTGGCAGGACAAGTGTCACCATCATTGAACTTTCGTCTTATATGATAAAAGTGATGTATATGATCTGGACTAAAGGAAAACTGTTCATTCCAAACAAGGTTATAATCATTGTATAATTGTTCCGGGGTCTCTATGGCTTCCTTCAACAAATTTACCAAAGGAGCATTTAAGTCGTTCAGATAGTAGTGTTCTGCACGTCTTTGTTTAGCAATTGCAATGGTCAATGCTGCCATGCCGCAAAAAGGCTCAATGAAATTTTTGATTTTATTGGGCATATATTTAAGGATTTGAGAGGCTAGAAGTCTCTTAGAACCTTGATATTGAACTAAATGAGGAATGTTGTTCATTGTTTTTATTTAGGATGTTTGATGAATGGCTATCGAAAACATAGATTAATAATATAATATGATTATGTATAATTCAAGAATATTCACTAACTTTTCTTCGTCACCTCGGCTATTTTGGCAATTTCAGACCAACGACAAATCTCAATGGCTCAACCGCCAGCGGCGCGAGGTTTCCCGCCACGCGGTGCCCAAGCAACGTGAAGTCGTAATCTACGGCGGAATCCGTAAGATTCTCGAGCCAGAACTCGTCCTTGCCGACGGGATGCAGGCGGCACTCCTTCGGGAAGCCTTCTATTGCGCGGAAAGTGGTCGGCGCGGAACTTTCGGATGAAAGAGCCATGGCGGACTCGCTAAGCGTCTGCGCCGCGATTGACGAGAAGCCGCCGCGCTGTATGAACAGCGAATAGCGGAAGGACTCGCGAATGCTCTGCCAGCATGGGGCGTCCGTATTGCAGACATTGTTGTAGATAATGCTGAAGATGTGTCCGTTGCCCGGATTGAACGGCAACTCCTGTTTCCATTTGCATAGATTCATCCCGCCGAAGCAGACTATCGGCGCGTCAGGCACGCAAAGGACGCTCGTGAAGCCGTTTCCTTCAACGGCGGCATAGCGCGAGCAGTAGAACAGGTCCTGGCATGAGCCAGGCAGAAGGTCGCGCATGACGTTGACGACGCCCATGTTCTGATCATAGAATACTCCTCCGTCGGACGAATGGGCCATCGGGAAGGCGACGTAGTATGACTCCTTCTGCGCACATTCAGGCTTGTTCAGCCGCACATTGAAATCTATGCGGCCATCATCCCCTTTCCATATTATTATACGCTCCTCGAAAATTGCCCTGCCGATGCGCCCATGCCTCTCGATTGCCGTGAACAGCGGACCATCCTCGACAACGCGTCCAGACGCATCCTCCTCGCGCCAGACGCGACGTTTCGTCAATGGCACGACGCTCGCAAACTTGTTCCCGTATGGCACGTCAATCAAATCCTCCGCCCAGAGTTCGCCCACAAGGCCATCGCTGACCTTTTCTCCATCATCGAAAATACCATCAATAAGACCAGTAATATCAAATGAAACAGTTAGTTTTTCTGTTCTAATAGTAACAGGCAATGTTTGGTTCTCAGGCCTTGGAATGGTCATTTCCGCTTTGACTAATTCGGGGAGCAGTGAGATGGCTCCCCCCGCTGGAACATTGTCCGCGCGAATCACATAACGCCGTGGCCCAATCTTCTGAAACGGCACTGCCGAACCATTGGAGTCCCTGAGACCATGCAACTCGCCAAATAGAGGTCCCGCATAGCATTCGACATAGCCGCTCACCGTGTGCGAAGAGTTGTTGCGCACGCTTACGACAGGATCGTCGTATCCGCTAGTGCGTCCAACTGCGCTGTTCCAATGGCACTGCGCCATCCGTGCGGCACTCGCACCATACAAAGCCTTGGCCTCCCAGCTGCAGCGGAACCTGTCGAAGACGGAAGCCCGCATGCCCTCATGCTGATTCTGTATCAGGCTGTCCGCCAGGCGTTCCTGCCAGAGCCAGTTGTAGAGTCCGAATGTATGGTCGGCGACGAGCATCATGTCATGCAAAATTGCGGGATTCTCGTCCGCTCCCCAAAGCAGTGCGCCCTGGTAGAGCCTTTGGGCAATCCTGTTGTTCTTGCAGACGGATGGCACATGGTTGGCGCGGAGGTCCCATGCGTCCGTGAGCACGCCTTTGAGTTCTGGAATCGAGTCGCCGTATTTTCGCTCCATGAGCTCGAAGAACTCGTGCGGCGTGATGAATTCGATTTCGGGGAAGCGCCCGCTGGCCTTGAGGCGTTCAATCGCGTCCATAAGTTCGGGCTTGGGGCCGCCGTTGTCAAGTCCTGTCTGAAGCAGAAGCTCCTCGTACGGATAACTCTCCCTCTCAAGCCTGGCCCCTAGGCGTCTCCAGTGTTCCTCGACCTCATCGACAAAGTTGTCGTCAGAAACAGATCCGCCCACCAGAAACGGCCACATCAGATAGACCATGCCCTGGCTATAGAC
>JAFSTJ010000733.1 GCA_017450525.1 Victivallales bacterium
ATAGGATTATATGCATGGTTTTGATGTGACGACACCAGAGGCTGAGGGAATCAGTTCCAGAGTTCTTCTTCAGATGATGAGGAAGCTAGATGAACTGGAATATGTCAATGGCATTGTCATTTTGCGGCATGGACGCTCAATTTTCGAAGGCTGGAAATCTCCTTATGAACGTGAGACGCCGCATCAGCTTTTCTCATTGAGCAAGAGTTTCACGTCCTGCGCCATTGGCATTGCTCAGGCGGAAGGTCAGCTGAAAATCAGCGACAGGCTCGTCTCGTTTTTCCCTGAATATGATTCTTGCATAACTGATGCAAGAATGCGCCGCATGACGCTTAAGGATTTGCTAACTATGCGTTCAGGGCATTTGTCGTGCGCCACAAAATATATGTTTGGGCAGCAGGACTGGGTGCAGGCGTTTCTGGCTTCGCCCCTTGATGTTGAGCCAGGCACTCGCTTTGTGTACAATTCTGGCGCGAGTTATATGCTGGCTGCCGTGATAAGGCGTGTCACAGGTGAGAATGTTCGTGAATATCTTATGCCGCGCCTGTTTGAGCCATTGCGGATATCGCCTGGAATCTGGGAATGCTGCCCGCTTGGAACCAACCTGGGCGGTTGGGGCTTGTATCTTACCACCGATGACCTTGCCAAGTTCGCCCAACTTTTGCTTCAGCATGGTCAATGGAAGGGTACGCAAATTTTGCCAGCGGATTATCTGGCTGAAGCCACTGTCAGGCAGGCGGACAATTCAATGAATGAGAAGCCCGACTGGAAACAGGGCTATGGCTATCACTTCTGGGTTTCACAGCATGGCTATAGGGGCGATGGCGCCGCTGGCCAGCTGGTTCTTGTTTTGGAGAAGCAGGGGCTTTGCGTTGCGGTTACTTCCTGCTTGACCGATATGCAGAGGTTGCTGGATGTGTTCTGGGACGAATTGCTGCCGTATGTCAATGACAGCGCATTGCCCGAAAATGCAGAAGCGCATGATGAATTGCTGGATTATTGCAAAAATCTGAAAATACAGCCGCCATCCGTCACGTCAAAGGGAACGTATGACAATGTCTGTTTCCGATTCCAGGATAATTCCGCTGGCATTCGGCAATGTGAAGTGTCATTCGGTGAGAATTGCTGTAGCCTGACCTTCCTTACGCCTCGCGGCAATGAGCAACTGCGGGCTGGCTTCGGCCATTTTGAATATTCCGTGTTTCAGTTGACGGATGCGATGTCCCATCATGTTGCCGCATACGCGGTCTGGATAAATCCATCTGTATTGGAGATACACACATTCATTTGCGACGGCATTTACCGCGATGTGTGGAAAGTGGATTTCTCCGACAAGAAAGAACCACTTAAGAACCGCATGATTTGCAACTGCTTCCGCCCCGCAAAACCGCGTTTTATTAATTAGGGCGAGGCAAACTCCGCTAAAGCCGTTGCTACTACGGCAACTGGCGAAACACAGGCCATTGACTAAGCCAGCATGGCTTTGTTCTTGTCTTCGAATATCTTTTCGCTGGTGAAGCCGTCGAAGGCACCTGCTGCCAGCAACTCGGTATATTGCTCGCTGCCATCATAGCCAAAACGTAGCGACACCCCCATAAGAAGCTGGTTTTCGCCAGACGCAAATGCGGCTGACACATCGTCATGCTTGACATTAAGTATCGTAACTGTGTCATCGCTGCATGACAGCACGGCATTGCCATTTGCATCTGCTGTGAGGGACAAGTCTTCCCTTGCCACGTCGTAGAACCAAAGCAGCGTGTTGCCGCCAATCATTTGTTCGACGGTGTCATTGCCCCAGGCTATGCTGAATGTGAAGATGTCATCGCCACCGCCGCCGTGCAGCGTGTCATTGCCACTTCCGCCCGCGATGATGTCATTGCCCGAGGCACCAATGATCTGGTCGTTTCCTGCATCGCCGAAGAGAATATTCTCGCCCTGATTTGCCCAGATGACATCGTCGCCGCTTCCTCCGTGAATGGTCATGCCATTGCCCACATATTCGAAACGCTGGCTGGTCAGGTCAATCACATCGTCGCCAGCGCCAGCGCGTATTTCGTCGATCTGTGCAATGCGCGCCTGAGCCTCCATCCCATCTGGGAATGCGGAATATATGTCGTCCACAAAGAGGGCGTCGCCATTGGCATCATCGGTGAGAAGCAGGATAGAAGCGTCATTGGCGCCCTGGAAAATGTCTGCTATCTTGTTTTTGCCTTCAAGTGCTATGGCTTGCCCAGTACCAGCCCATTCGCCCGCGCCAGTATGCCTGGCATTGTAGCCTGCCTCCCATACGCCCCTGGCATTGCCAAAGAATGCATCAAAGTTCCCATCGTCAGCGGCACTCAGCAGCCGTGTTTCCTGGCATTCCTCGGCAATGAACTCATTTCCGATTGACCACTCCACATCATACACATCACGCACCTGCCAGCAATATGTCCCAGAGGGCAGTGCGTGCAGATTTACGCGGTTGGCATCGACTTTAAGCTGCAGGCTGTGCTCGTAATCGTCATTCGAGAATTCCAGCAACTGACGCGATGTGGATTCTGGCAGGTCAATGCCATTTGCGTCACCGCCTTCAACCGAATAGTAGTGTATGATGTTATAGACTTCATACGAAACCGCTTCGGATTGATTGCCTTCGGCATCGCTTCCTCTGAACCACACGAAGCCATTTTCCGTCATTGTAACGCCATTGATGTATTCCATCCAGTTTTCTCCATCGAGGGAATATTCTGGATGCACAATGTCCTCGCTGAACATGGCTGTGACAGTTACTGGCTCTATGGTAAGGTATCCCATGTGGTCGGCTTCCACGGACAAAACACGGAGCGATGCCCAGGCTATATTCAATGCCAAGGCATCATCCTCCACAGACAGCGTGAAGAGCTGATTTGCGATTTCCAGTGTCTCGCCCACAGCCAGCGTTCCCAGTTCACCGTCGGCAAAGCCTGGCCTGATGTAATAATTGCCGTAAGTTGCGCCGCAAATTTTCACTTCGCCATTAAAGCCAGTCGCGCCATTGGCAAGCACATAAGTGCCAGTTTCCTGGTCGCAGCCAATGGTCACAGTAAAGTCGGCTTCCTGTGCATTCTGCAAGTTGTCCAGCATTGCCTCGTTGTCTGATGTGAGATTGGTGAGGTTGAAGTCAAACTCAGCCTCCGACACATCCACGCCAGACGCCACCGAGATGGTGCCGCCGTATGTCAGCACCCTGCCAGTCACAATTGAGCCAGTGTCCATGAGAACAGTAGCGTTTGTGTGTATGTTCAGCGTGTCCGCCATTGCTCCAGACGCAATCTCCAAAACCCCCTCGGATTGGACTATGCCATCAGTTATGGAGCCATTGACCACCGTGTTTAGTCCATTGGTGCTGACATTGGAACACTTGTTGGCCGTGACTTTGTCTGAAACCGCGTTGCTTATAAACTTGTTTATGTCAACGGTATTGGCGATTTGATGGTCATCTGTCTTCGTTCTGCCGATAAGAGTTGTGACATAATTGATTTCATACCACACTTCATTTCCATTTTTCTTCTCTTCGAAAGAGATTTGCCAATGTCCTTTTTCTAACCGAAGCGTTGCTTTGCTTATGTTTTCCTTATCTATATCCCTGTCTGAATCTGCATAGCGAATTTCTGCTGATTTATCAGTCAAGGAGGTTACAGAATAGCAGGTGAATACATGATTTCCTTCACTTGCATTTGTCTTATATGAAATTGAGGCGACAACCACTGCATCGTTATTCTTAAGTTCATTTAGTCCAGCATGAATATTGTTATGTGTTTTATATAGTTTTTCCGATAAACCCAAATCCTTAAAGACAGATATTTCTTTACCACCTTTCGATTGTTTACAATTCTTAATGAAGTATGCATTACTCAATTTTTCAAAGCTTGTTTGTGCTGTATAGCCTTGGAGATAACCACCTTTGTATAACATATTCGCAGCTGTGGCAATCCAACAATGGTTTTCTGTTTTTATGCCATTTTTGAGTTTGAGGCCGCTATCATCGACCCCTGTGCCAGACATAAACTCTCTGTCCTGAATGATATCTGTATAACGATACCAATCGTCGATTTTTTGTTGTGGTATCAGAATATTGTAACCAAGTTCGTCTTTTGTAGTAACATAAATATCAATTCCCTTTTTATAATCGACGTAAGAGAATATATTTATCTCTTTTGTGAAACGTTTGGAGCAATCTGGAATATTTACATCAATTGTCAGTGAATACCTATCAAAAACAGAATCTCCATTTATATCTTTTGGTGTAAAGGAGATTTCATATTTATATTTATGTGGGGCATAATCCATATAAAGAACCATTTTACCATTAAGATAATAGTCTTTATTGGCATCCGATTCCCCTTCTTTGAGAGTGTCTGCAGATGGATTGCC
>JAFSTJ010000734.1 GCA_017450525.1 Victivallales bacterium
GTCCACTGTCCACTGTCCACTAACAAAAGAAATACAGGAGAATGAAAATCATGATGAAATCTTTATGTTACGCTTTTTTACTAGCGTTTTGTTTCATTTTACCAACGATGGCAGATGTGCCTGAAGTGCCATTGACATTCACGGAGGAAGCGCTGGTTCTGGACGGAGAGGCAAGCGAGGCCGCCTGGCAGAAAGCCGCCTGGAACGAAGGCTTCACAAAACTCGGCAACCAAAACACTCCAGCCCAGGAGCAGACCCGCTTCAAGATGCTAAATGACGGCAATGGGTTCTGGATGTTCTTCGAATGCACTGACACAACCATCAAGACGACAGCCCGTCCCCTGGACGATTCGGTGTGGCATGATGACTGCGTGGAGGTATTCTTCTCCACCTCGCCAGATGTAAGCCCTGACCGCAACATACGTGAGTTCTACCAGATCATAGTGAATCCCTCGGGAGCCGTGTGCGATTTGTTCACCAGGGGCGGTGCAGGCAGCAACGCGTGGAACAGCATGGCGAAGACAGCTGGCAAGGTCAAGGAAGGCAGCTGGCAAGTGGAGATGTACATTCCATTCGCGGCGTTCCCCAACTGCAAGGGCGGCACCTGGCGTTTCCTCTGCGGGCGCGAAAACTGGGGCAAGGAATATGAGGTGTCCTCATTCCCCAAGGCATTGAAGTTCCAGGAAATGGACGACTATGCCAAACTCACGGGCATCACCCTGGATGCAAAGCGCTTCGGCAACGAGCTGGCCTCATTCGATGTGGCAACCGAACTGGGCAACGACGCCATGAACTGCTATGTGAACGGCAGCATAAAAACCAGCCTGGAAGGCAAACTTGACCTGAAATGCCGCGTCCTTGACGCAAACAAGAAACAGGTGGATTTCGTGGGCGATGTGTTCATCCCCAAGAAGAATGGCAAGTTGAATTTCAAACTGCCCGTTAACATCAAGTCCAGCGGCAAATACACCTGTAACTTCTATCTTTCGGACGAGAAGGGGCTGGTCTTCACTGGCAATGCAAAGAAGGACATCGAAATCGCGCCTTGCGCAGTTGAGACATTGTGGCCTTTCTACAGGGACAATATCTACTCCACCATGAAGGACAAGACCGCACGCTTCAAAATCACCCCCATGGTAAGCCAGGCCATCCTGAAGGAATGTCGCATTGATGCGGAGGTCAGGCATTCTGGCGGCAAGCAACTTCTCTCCAAAAAGCAACTTTCCGCCAAGGAAATGGACTGCCTTGCAGTGCCGTTGGCAGGTCTTGCGCCTGGAAAGGTCATTGCCACATTCACCATGTTCAGGGGCGAAAAGCAACTGGGTAAACTGGAGAAAAACATCAACATACTGCCGCCGCTGCAAGGCGGCAACGAAATCTGGCTTGACGAGGAAAGGCGCATTGTCATCAATGGCGAAGCATTCTACCCAAGGGGCTTCTTTGGCGTGGCAGACAATGCCTTCCCCATCATCGCTCAATCAGGCGGAAATATCGTCCATTCCTACGTAATCAACGCCTTCCAAATGCCGCGCATAATCGAGTATCTGGACAAGGCGCATGCAAACAACCTGAAGGTGGTTCTCAAGCCATACTACCGCTACAGCATAGACTTCTGGGGCTTTGTTGTCAATAGAAAGAAGACGACCAACTTCGACGACAACCTTAAGGAACTTACCAAGACATTGTCGGAAACTATTGCAAAGCATCCCGCCTTCCTGGGATGGTATCTCTATGACGAGCCACGCGGAGCCGAATACACCAAGAACCTCAAACTGGTTTATAACTACCTACGGGAAATCGACCCATACCATGTAGTGTTTGGATGCGACAATTCATCAGAAGGCTGCATCAACAAGGCGGGACACTGCGATGTGCATTGGCCTGACATCTATCCAAGCCCCCTGGTGGAGCCAAAGGACTACCTCAGCATTCCGATTACATCACTCTACAACCAACTTAGTTTAATAGTCAACAACGTGGGACGCGAAGGCGTATGCTATGTGCCACAGGCCTTCGAGCGCAACAGCTTCGCCAAGAAACGCGCCAACTACCGTTCCATGACCTACCGCGAACTGCGGGCCTCTATGTTCGCCGGCATTACCGCCGGCGTACGTGGCACGGTTCCCTACAAGATAGGCGACATCAACACAAAATACAATGAATACGTGCCAAATGCGGGCATTTTCAGCAGCCCGCACATGAAGATGGGATACCTGCAGGGTCTCCTTCCCGAACTCAAGGCACTGGAAAAGCCATTGCTCTCACCCATCGCCAAAAAGCAGGCAACTGTCGATAACGATGACGTCAAGCAGATTACATACGACTACAATGGCTCGTGCTACGTGTTCGTGCTGAACCTAAAACCAGAGGCAAAGGACAACGTGAACATCACATGGCCTGGCAAGGACGCCTCCAAGGTGCGCATCCTGGGCAACAACGGCAAACTCACAGCAAAAGGCGGCAAACTGACAATCAACTTCGACAAATACGATGCCTTTGTGCTGACCGACGACGCCAAGGCCGCCCCCACAGTCGACATCCTCAAACTGGAAGCGGAAATCAACGCCGAGGAAGCTAAACTCCAGTAAAACTCAACGCAGAGACGCAAAGACGCAGAGACGCAAAGACGCAGAGACGCAAAGACGCAGAGACGCAGAGATTTTTATTCTTGTTCTATCAGTTGGCAAAACTGTCAAAAAACAATAAAAATTTCTGCGTCTCTGCGTCTTTGCGTTAGAATGACTGTGTGGAGAAGAAAGACAGGACTTGCGACAGGACATTTTTAGGGTTGCGCAAGCCTGGGTGCGTGCAATTGACAACGGTGTGCTTGTACTGAAGCGGCTCTGGCAACCTGGTGTTTTCCAATGCCACCTTGCCGTCATGAAGCCCTGCAATTATGCCAACTGGCGGCAACCATGGTGGGGCTGCTATGTTTGAAACGAAAGAATCTTCGGTAGGTGCCATGTCCTTCAATGACTTGTTCACAACATTGACACCTGGCACTTTTCCAAAATACGCCAGACCCGAGCCACGGTTGGGCGGCCCCAGCATGACGATTGCACTTATGCGGCGGCATTCCGCTTCAGTCATATTCGCCATCGCGCCCCGTAGCACAAGCCCGCCCATGCTGTGCGTCAGGAAGTGGATTTTTACATTTGGAGGCAAATCCCCCAACAATTCGCGATATTTTTCAAGAAAGATTTGGCAATGTTCTTCAATGCTTTTTTTTCTGGTAGGATAATCGTAGTTGTATGCCTCGTAGCCATTTTGCGCAAGTGCGTCCGCCAGATTCTGCATGGAACTGGCGCGCACGCCCCATCCATGGATAAGAACAACTATGCGTCCTGACTGCACGCTTGAAGGCGTCCTTGAAAAACGATAGCCTTCGTCAAAATAGTTACTGACAATAGAAGTAGGACGATCATTCAAAAGCGCCGCAAGTTGTTCCATCTTGGTGCCCCTGGCGACACGCATGTCATGTTCATCCAGGATACGCCACCACCCGCTGATAACGTTGAACTGCAAGTTCCATCCATTGCAGGGATGGCTCTCCCAAAACTTCTTCCCTCCCATAGTGAAGAAGTCTATATTAAAAGTAGCATTGTTCTTCAGCAAGCTCGGCAATTCACCTGATTCCGCCACATCCATAAATAAATCGACCAGTTCCTGCTTGTCAATGCTTTCCTGCTTTGATGGCATGTTCCCTTCCTCCTGGCATAATACGCGGTTTGCAAACAAAATAAGAAATACAAGAAAACAGCCGATGACACGCTGAGATTGAGCTGTTATTTTAATTGACTGCACTTTTCGTCTCCTGCCTTGCAATGGCTGAACTAAATCAGTCATAATATACATCGTTTCTTTTCATCGTTCTTGTTTTCCTGACAATGTCTTTTGCAAGTCTTGCCATTTCTTCTTATATTATGGGAAAATCCTGAACCACACAAACAACAAGTTCCAAAATGAAAAATCTATCTTTTATCACAATTCTGCTATGTATTGTTTTGACTGTCGCTGGCTGTTGCAGCCAAGGCAAAACCAAGATTGGAATTGCCTGGCGGGCTGATTCAAACAGCAAAGGATATATCAGCATTTGCCGTGCCATCGAGGCGGCAGGCGGCGAACCTGTTTTACTGGACCAGGTCATCTCAAATGAAGTGCCATACACAGAAGGCAAGGTCAGCCAGGAAGCAGTAGACGAAAATGGCATCCTGCTGCAAAAATACGCCGACAAGATAAAGGCGCAGGGCTTCAGGAAATCCAATGCTGCCAGTGTAGCAAAGGGCATCAAGGCAATTGTCTTTACGGGCGGTGAGGATATTAGCCCTACCCTTTTCGCTAGGCCTGTACCCTGGCACGGCCTCTTGGAGGACAAAAGATATAATGTGACACGTGACATTTCGGACTACCTGCTGATGGCGCATTGTCTGGAGCAGGACATCGCAGTGCTGGGCCTTTGCCGAGGCTGCCAGGTACTGGGCGTTGTAGCGGGGACGGACATGATACAGGACATACCAGCCCACTATGCCAAACTCAAGAACAAGTCAGACTATACCCACCGCCAGAAGAAAGAGCCCAATGTGAAGCGTGACTACAATCCACACCCAGTGAAAGTCATTCAGAAGAAATCCCTATTCGCCAAAATCGCTGGATGCGACATCCTTCCAGGCTGCCCCTCCTGGCATCACCAGGCTGTAACCAACCTAAAAGGAACTGATCTGATTGTAACAGGTGTAACAGAAGTCAACGGCATTCAGATCATCGAGGCCTTCGAAAATCCCAAGAAGAGATTCGTGCTAGGAGTCCAGTTCCATCCAGAGATTGCCGTCATCAAGAATCTGAACAACGCGCCAAACAAGGGCGACTACACGAGTTACGAGCAGGCCCTTGAATTCTTCAAGGCAATCGTAAGCGCAGCACATTGAACACTAATTTCGTTTTTTATGTCAAAAATGGCAACCAGTTATTTGACAATGCAAGATAACGGCGTACTTTAATCAGCGGTGTTTTCGATAGCATACCTCTGAACACAATTAGTTAGGGGTCTATAA
>JAFSTJ010000735.1 GCA_017450525.1 Victivallales bacterium
GTGCTGGTGGCACAGCTCTTTGACGGACCCTCCTTCGTCGATGCGGTCGGGCGTTTTATTTCAACCCAGGAAATCTGGACCCACTTCGTGCGAGACTATCGCGAGGAAGCTGCCACTCCTGCGCCTGACATGTCTTTTGGAGGAAACGGCTTCATTCAGGTATGAGCGTTCCGGCAGTGAATGCAGTTCCCACAAGCATGGGTTTTTTCTGCAAACATTTAATGGCAAAGGTTCTGATTTTAAGCATAGTGCTAGTGTCATCATTTGCCTTTGGCGAGGCAAATGATGACGAACAAAGTTGGCAAATCAGGACTTTTGGAAAAAGCCTGGAAATGCCTGACGGCAAAACAATCTCGCCTGACGAGCTTGAGGGCAAGATATTGGGGCTATATTTCTCTGGACAAGGATGCGGATGGTGCCGCAGATTCACTCCAAGGCTGCTAAGATTCAGAAACGGCCTGCAAAGTCTGGGAGTGCCCTTTGAGGTGATATTGGTATCCGAGGATGGTGACAGCTCGAAAATGGCAAAGCATATAAAGGAGGAACATCTACCGTTTCCAGCCATCCCGTATGACAGCATCAAGCGCATCAAGCTGATCAAGAACAAGGTGACACCAGGCATCCCAGTGCTTGAAGTATTGGACAAAAATGGCGAAGTGATTGTGAAGGACGGGCGCTTTCATGTGGAACGGGAATACCTGCTGGCCTATTTCTCCTGGCGCTATGGCCTTCCGAACATTTCCGATTATGTAATGTATTTTATTCCCCAGCCTAGCCACTTGAGATATCCTGGCGGTGCCAGGGAGTTTTTCCGTAAACTTGCAAGGCTTGCGATTCTTTGCCTGGCTGTCACATACGCTGTAAAGGGCATCAGGCATCTTCACAATCTCTATGCCTCAAGAAGAAAGACATGCACCAATGAATGACTTTCTTGATAAAATAACTGTAACTGGCTGGAAACGCTTCCTCTACATTGGCATATTCATTCTTCTGGTGTGGCAGTTGTCACATTTCTGGGGGCAATGGCAGGAAGGTGTGACTTCCATATTCTATTACATACATGCCCCTATGCATGAAGTCGGCCATACAGTCGCCCGCATGCTGCATCTGCCAAGGACTGTTGTAATCCTTGCTGGCACGGTTTTCCAGATATTGACGCCAGTTGCCATCGGAATCTATTTTGCCTGGAAAAATGACCTGCCTGCCATATCGCTCTGCACTGGCTGGCTTGGCTTTGCAACAATGGAAGCAGGCATCTATATGTATGACGCAAATATCCAGAAACTCACACTCGTAGTACCTTTTATGGACGCATCGGACTGCGAAGGAGACTTCACCCTGCTTTTCAGGCAGTGGGGCTGCCTGGAAGCAGGATGTCGCATCGGCACTGTCACCGTCAACATCGGATATTTCTTCGTCTACCTGGCACTGCTGATGATCATCGCAATGCTCGCCCTTGGCTTTCTGCGTAAAAAGCAGCAGCTAATAATTCCTGCCTCATGAATGCAAGGTCAGTGCCCAGCGCGTCATTTCGCGAACTCAAGTTGGAAGACTGCGGAATCGTCGGTATCAAAGTTGAAGACAAAGCCATCCTCGCTACGCACCAGGGAATGACACACATCATAATCATCATTGCCTGAAGTAATGGACTTTATCTGGCAGGTGGAATAACCAGGCGCATTGATTATGAAGGTGAGGCCTGGTGCCTTGAAGCATGAGACCAGCAGCCTGGCA
>JAFSTJ010000736.1 GCA_017450525.1 Victivallales bacterium
GCCTATTTGGAGGCAAAGGAATTTGCCCCGCAAAAATTGTCAACACCATCTGAAGACAATTCCGAAGAAGATGAAGAGGCTTCTGTTTCGGATTCTGACGAGGGGGAGGCCGATTCAGATTCGGGAGAGACGGGGCGTGAATATCGTCAATTCGCCATTATTGGTTCGGATATCCGTTTCAAGTTGTCTGAAAAGGATAATGGCTATGGCAAGACTTTTTTCCTGGCGTCAGGCATAACTCGTATCAGAAACCGAAGAGAGGATCCCTCTTTGCGTTTAGCCTGCGGAAATCTGAAGTTTGTGGATTGGACTGTTACAGGGGAAAGGGCTATTCTGGCCAAGGCTCAATTGGACAAGATAACGCAGAATGAAGGCAGCTACCTTCGCAAATGGGATGAGTTTGGAAGAGTCGAGGGGGAGTTGGTCCTTGAGCATGCCAGAAATGTTGGAATCATCCCAGTTTCCATAAAGGCAGCGCACACAGATGGTACGATTCTTGTTCGATGTCGTGAACTAACGCCAGAGCAAAGAGCCGCTCTTTCAGAGGTTGAGGCTTTGGATGTAGTTGACGAGGATGGCGTTCCAGAATTCCTGCAAAATGGGGATATGACTTTTTCCGATTATGTCAATGGGACATTGGTTGAGGAAGATGAAGATTTTTTGGGTGAGCGTGACATAAATATAAAGAAAAAGGATAAGGAAAAGGGGTACTCCGCGACATTCAGGGTTGTCGGATTCAATGAGGGCACGGATGAATTAGAATTAAAAGCGGATGCTTCGCCTTCTGGACAATTCCTAGTTTACTCCATCGCGGGTGAAGTCGCTCAAATCAAAAGACGGACGAAAGCCAGAAAGGCAATTCAAGACCAGCGTGCCGCAAATCCAAATCTGGGATTGCTTATTGAGGAGAATGGAACCATTCCCCAGACTCAACGTCCACCCAAAATGAAAGCCATGTCAGAGTTGGTCAGGCGCAAAATCTTTTCCAAGAATCCGCCGACACCAGCCCAGGAAAGGGCTATAGAGGTGGCCCTTAACACGCCAGACATTGCTCTTATCCAGGGACCGCCTGGAACAGGAAAAACAACAGTCATAGCGGCGATAATTGAACGGCTCAATCAGGAAGCCGACAAACGCAGTGGAATGAGCGGCAAAGTCCTGCTTTCAGGATTCCAGCATGATGCTGTTGAAAACATGATCGAGCGCATAAACATCAATGGACTTCCCGTCCCTAAATTTGGCCAGCGTTCAGGAGATGAGGAAAATGCGGATTTCAGCCATTACGAAATACTTCTGCAGGAATGGTGTGAGGCACGTGTGAAGGAGCTTAAGGCCAAGAATCCTCAAGTGTCTGAATCAATTAAGGAAAGGCAGATTAGGGATTTGTGTGTGCAATACATAAAGTCTCCGACTCTGAATCTGGCAGTGGGGCTCCTCAATGAATTATTATGTCTGCCTGAAAGTACTCTTGGCATAGACTTGCGGACCAGAATTCAAGACGAATTAAAGCATCTGAAGGCAGAGCAAGCCAAAGACAGCTTTGATGACAAGTCGCGCTCAATTGTTCGCGGGCTTCGGGTGACGGAAGCGGGGTTTGCCGATGATGGCGCTGCACGTGCCGGCGATGTGTATTTTGCATTGAAGGATGAGTTGGAGGAAAGTGAGAAAGCGTTGCTTAGCAAGGCAAGGAGCTGGTTGCCGAATGGAACGCAACCTTCGTTTTTAGGTGAATTGAGGAAACTTAAAGGCGTTTTGCTTATGCGCTATGCACCTCCGCCCGTGTTCAGAATGGAGAAGGCTCGTGATACAGTCTTGGAGCTTATCAACGAGTCTTGTGAAAACATTCGACGTAATGGCATGACTGTGCGTGACATGAAGAATACGGCATTGGCTGAATTGTTGATGGAAATGGAAAACAATCCTTATGGCATTCTGGATGTCATCAAGGATTATAGTTTTGCATTTGCGGCCACGTGTCAGCAAAGCGTCAATATGAAGATGCAGCAAATGAAAGGAATCAATCCCGATGCCAATGATAAAAAACTTGAATATGATTATGTCATAATAGATGAGGCTGCGAGGGTGAGTCCTCGCGATTTAATGATTCCAATGGCCCAGGGCAAAAGGATAATACTGGTCGGAGATCATCGTCAGCTTCCGCAGTTGATTGATGAGAATGTGGCCAAACGCATGGAGGAGGGCAAGGACGAAAAGGGCGAGGAAGAAGAATGGCTCAAGAAAAGCATGTTTGAGTATTTGTTCACAGCGCGCCTTGCACAATTGGAAAAAAACGATGGAATACAGCGCCGTGTAACTTTGGATATGCAATATCGAACTCATCCGCTTTTGGGCGATTTCATCAGTCGTAATTTCTATGAACATCATAATCCGGCGGAAAAGTTCGGGTCTGGACTCAAAGAAGAGGCGTTTGCCTACGACCTGCCAGGCACAAAGGGTAAGTGCGCGATATGGATAGATGTCCCAAA
>JAFSTJ010000737.1 GCA_017450525.1 Victivallales bacterium
CCCGCAAGAACAATAGGCATAGGTAAGCAAAGGGGAGTTTGAAGACAATGGAGAAGAAGGTAATCTGCCTGCTGGGCGGTGGCCAGTCCACGGAGCATGAGGTTTCATTGATTTCCGCCACCAATGTGTGCGCGGCGATTTCCCGCGAGAAATACCAGGTTCTCACAGTTGGCATTTCTAAGGAAGGCAACTGGTTCTTCTATGAGGACGGCGTATTTGCGGCGAATGTGGAGGATGCCACCAAGGTGCATCTGGCGGAAGGCGGAGTGCCTGTTTTCCCCGTAAGGCTGAATGGACGGGCTGTGTTATCTTTCACTGGTTCCAGCAGAACTCCTATTCCGTTTGACATATTGTTCCCCGTGCTTCATGGTATGAACGGCGAGGACGGCGCAGTCCAGGGGCTTTCGCAATTGCTGGGGTGCCCTTGCGTGGGATGCGGCATGACGGCATCGGCGGTCTGCATGGACAAGGCAGTTGCAAAGCAGATACTTGAGCACGAGGGCATTGCCACGGCGGATTGGATACTTGTGAAAAAGGAAAGTCCACGCCCCAATGTAAATGACGTGATTGCAAAACTTGGGCTGCCCCTCTTCGTAAAGCCTGCCAACGCAGGCTCGTCTGTGGGCGTCGTCGAGGTCAAAATGCCAGAGGAATTCAATTCCGCTTTGGACGAGGCAATGAAATATGACCGCAAGGTGCTGGTGGAAAAGGCAATCGTTGGGCGCGAAATCGAGTGCGCGGTACTTGGAAATGCGGAGCCATTCTGCGCGGTGCCAGGCGAAATCGTAATGAAGAAGGGCTTCTACTCCTACGATGCAAAATACAATGACGATGAGGCCGCAGAATTGGTTGCCCCTGCGATACTTTCTGATAGTGAAACAAAAGAAATGCATGAAATTGCATCAAAAGTATATATTGCATTGGGATGCAAAGGCATGTCCAGAGTGGATTTCTTCTTTACCAAGGAAGGCAAGTGGATATTGAACGAAGTTAATACAATACCTGGCTTCACCAAGATAAGCATGTATCCCAAGTTGATGGGACTTTCTGGCATCGGATACAGCGAATTGGTGGATAGGCTTATCATGCTGGCGACTTTAGGATAGCCAGCCAATCTCGGGCTGGGAGAAAACATTTTCCAACCTCAGGAGAATACCATGACGGTGAAACTTTCGGAAAGCCTAGAGGATTATCTGGAGACAATTGCGCACCTCATAGAGATAGAGGGGCACGCCCACACAAAGAAAATCGCCGAGAGCATGAATGTGAAGATGCCTTCTGTGACGGCGGCATTGAAGCAACTTGCCAGTCTGGGATACATCCAATACAGCACGCATTTTCCAGTGGAACTCACCATGGAGGGAAAGCGGATTGCTGACGAGGTCATAAGGCGGCACGAGGTACTTACACGCTTCTTCGCTGGAATACTGGGCCTGAATTCACAGCAGGCAAGCGAAACAGCCTGCCGCATGGAGCATTTGGTGGATGACAGCACCATCGAGCGTTTTGTGCTGTTTTCCGATGCCTTGACGAAGCGGGCTGACGCACAGGAATTGCGTGTTTACCTGATGGATTCCCTTCGACCCGAAAACAAGGATGCGCAACTACTTTCCGACATGCCAATTGGCAGCGTAGTCACTGTCACCTACATAGGGCGCAATGTGGCAAAGGACTGCCCCCTGTCAATAAACGAAGAAGTCAAAGTCGGCGTCCTCTCTTTGGACGCTAGTAGCATCACGCTGGAAAAGGACGGCAGGGAAATTAACATCCCGCGCCAAATAGCGGAAAACATCTGGTGTACTTCAACGCAGAGATTTTAACGCAGAGGCGTTCGTTTTTAACGCAGAGGCGCTAAGACGCAGAGACGCAGAGATTTTTATTTTATAGGC
>JAFSTJ010000738.1 GCA_017450525.1 Victivallales bacterium
AACAAAAATAGGAGTTGCATTATGAAAGCATTACTTTGCAAAATAATGAATGGTAACGACTTGACGGAAGAAGAAGCGGCGGATATGCTGGCCAAACTGTCGGAAACAAACAACTATGCACAGGCAGGCGCTCTTCTTGCAGCATTGGAGATAAAGGGCGAAAGCGTGACTGAACTGACTGGTGCGGCGCGTTATCTGCGGGCAAATGTCACGCCGATAAATGTAGGCAAGCCCTGCGTGGATGTGGTTGGTACAGGCGGCGACGGCGGTGCATCCTTCAATGTCTCCACAACGGCGGCATTTGTGGCCGCGGGTGCTGGCGCGACCATAGCGAAGCACGGCAACAAGGCGGTTTCTGGCAAAAGCGGGGCGGCGGATGTGCTGGCAGAACTAGGATACAACCTGGACGTTGCACCTGAGAAAGTGGAGCAGTCCATACAGGACAATGGCATTGGCTTCCTCTTTGCTAGAAATCTCCATCCAGTAATGGGCAAAGTCGCCCCCCTGCGCAAGGCACTTGGAATACACTCAATATTCAATCTGCTTGGCCCACTCACCAACCCCGCCAATGCAGAAGGCATCGTGCTTGGCGTATGGGACAAGAAACTGCTGCCACTCTTCGCAGAGACACTGAAGAACCTGGGCATGAAAAAAGCCCTCGTCGTACATAGCAAAGACGGACTGGACGAAATCTCATCCGTCGCGCCAACGGATTATGCGCTGCTTGACAAGGGCAACATAACATACGGGACTATCCTTCCAGAGGAACTTCTGGATTCCAAGGAGACGAAAGGCAGCATTGCTGGTGGCACTCCTGCTGAAAATGCGGTAATCCTGAAGAACATCCTGGAGGGCAAGGACAATACCGCCAAATGCGGAATGGTGATACTTAATGCGGCTGCCACATGCCTGGTTGCGGGGCTAGCGAATGATATGAAAGCATGCATTGCTTTGGCAAGGGAAGCCATTGCCTCTGGCAAGGCAATGCAAAAGATGCAAGCCATGGTGGAGGCAAGCAGAGCATGAACATCCTTTCTGAAATAGTGGAAAAACTGCGTCCCCGCCTGGATGAAAGAAAGCAAAGGGCGCCCCTGGATATACTGGCAAAACTAGCCCAGAACGTACCTGAGCGCCCTGCCATGGTACCCGCCTTCCTAGGGCCAGGCACACATATCATCGCTGAAATCAAAAAGGCCTCGCCATCCAAGGGCCTTATTCGCCCGAATCTGGACGTTCAGCAGTTGGCTTTGGAACTGGCTCAGAATGGCGCAGCCGCCCTCTCTGTGCTGACCGAGCCAAACTACTTCCTTGGCAGCGAGGAGAATCTCTCCATTGCCGCTAAGACAGTGGACATACCGCTGCTGCGAAAGGACTTCATCTTTGACGAATACCAGATACTTGAGGCAAAACTGCTGTGCGCGTCATGCGTGCTTCTCATCGCGGCAATGCTCTCGCCTGAGCGCTTCAAAGAACTGCTGGACTTCGCACATTCAATGGGCCTGGCGGTGCTTGGCGAGGCACATACAGAGGCGGAGTTGGCAATTGCAGTGCAGGCGGACCTGGTAGGCGTCAACGCCAGAAACCTCAAGTCATTCGAGACCTCGCTGGAAACATCCGCGGCTCTCATCGCCAAGATACCCAGCACGTCCATCGCCATCGCGGAAAGCGCAATAAGAAATGCGGATGACATTCACACACTCCAGGCATCGGGCGCAAGGGGCTTCCTCATCGGCGAAACACTTATGCGCGCGGAACAGCCAGGACAGGCACTGAAGGAACTACTGCAATGATGCTGAAAATCTGCGGAATGACCAGGGTGGAGGATGTGCGCTGCGCGGCAGAGGCAGGCGCGGACTTCGTCGGCGCGATAATCGTGCCTGGCTCCAAGCGAGAGGTCACGCAAGAACAAGCGGCATGCCTATTCCAGGCGGCACCGCCAGCGAAAAGCGTGCTGGTTGTACGCGACATGGAACTGGAACCGCTCCAGGCACTGATAGACGAACTGAAGCCATACGCAGTGCAACTTCACGGCAACGAACCACTTGAATACGCAAAGGCGCTCACTGGTGCGTATGTATGGAAAGCATGCAACCTGAAGTGCGAGGATAATTTGCAGCAAATGCTAGATTACCCAGCGGAGATGCTGGTGGCGGATTCTGGTGGCGGCACAGGACGCACCTGCGACTGGACATTGGCGGCAAAACTGGCAAAAATCCGCCCAATATTCTTGGCTGGCGGCATTACGCCTGACAACATCCAGGAGGCCATCGCGGCAGTGCATCCCGCAGGCATCGACATCGCAGGCGGCGCGGAAAGCGCCCCAGGCATCAAGGACCACAACAAAATCAGACAACTAATTTTGGGTGCGCGAGGCGAAAGCCTCGCGAATAAATAACAAGGAGAATAAATGAAAACACACTATGGCATCTACGGCGGGCAATATGTCCCCGAAACACTCACGGGCGCGCTCCGTGAACTAGAACGGACTTATCTCCAAGCAAAGGACGACAAGTCATTCCAGGAAGAATTCAATGACTTGATGATACACTACGTTGGGCGTGAATCGCCGCTGTACTTTGCGCGGCGCCTTTCTGAGCATCTTGGAGGCGCAAGAATCTACCTGAAAAGGGAGGATTTGAACCATACTGGCGCACATAAAATCAACAACACATTGGGGCAGGCGCTACTTGCCAAGCGCATGGGCAAGAAAAAACTCATCGCGGAAACTGGCGCAGGAATGCACGGCGTGGCAACAGCCACTGTGGCTGCCCTGTTCGGCATGGAATGCGAGATATTCATGGGCTCCGTGGACGTGGCTAGGCAGGCACCAAATGTGGACAGGATGCACGCCCTGGGCGCAAAGGTGCGCTCTATTGATGAAGGTGGCGCCACGCTGAAAGACGCCATGAACGCCGCCTTGCGCGTATGGGCCTCATGCAGCGACACCACATTCTACCTCATTGGCACGGCGGCAGGTCCATATCCCTACCCCATGATGGTGAAGGATTTCCAGTCAGTCATCGGCAAAGAGACCAGGCGGCAATGCCTGGAAATGTGCGGCAGATTGCCAGACCAGGTGGTGGCCTGCGTAGGCGGCGGCTCCAATGCCATAGGAATGTTCGCTGGCTTTGAGGACACGCCTGAAGTGCGCCGCGTAGGTGTGGAGGCAGGTGGCCTTGGTTTGGCTACTGGACAGCACGCAGCCTCCATCAACGGCGGCAAGGTGGGCATCCTCCATGGAATGAAAGCGTATTTTCTCCAGGATGAAAACGGCCAGATGCTGGATACATATTCAGTTTCCGCTGGACTTGACTATTCTGGTGTTGGACCCGAGCACTGCTATTTGGCAGACCAGAAGCAGGCATTCTACGAAGTCGCCACAGATGATGAGGCAATTGCCGCATTCGAGGCGCTTTGCCGCTTCGAGGGCATCATTCCCGCCCTGGAAAGTTCCCATGCGCTGGCATACGCCATCAGGGAGGCACCAAAGCACAACAGCGATCACATCATAGTCGTCAATCTCTCAGGTCGTGGCGACAAGGATATGGACAACATCAGGAAATACAAGGAGAAAAATGGACAGGATTTCTAAAATATTCGCGGAGCGCAAGCCGCTGGTGATATTCACCAGCGTGGGCTATCCAACTGAGGAGCAATGTGAAAAGGCGGTATGCGCGGCAATTGAGCAAGGCGCCAACATCATTGAATTGGGCGTGCCATTCTCAGACCCCATGGCGGACGGTCCAGTCATCGCGGCGGCCTCCCAGGAGGCAATCAAGAACGGCATGAACCTGGACAAGGTAATCGCGTTCGCGGCGCGCATTCGGGCACGCTATCCTGAAGTTGGCCTGATTCTCTTCAGTTACATGAATCCCCTGCTCCACCAGGGATATGAAAATGTATGCAAGAAGTTGAAAAACGCTGGAGTGGATGGCATTTTGCCAGTGGATTTGCCTCTTGAGGAGCGTGACGAACTTCTAGAGCCTGCCAAGGTGTATGGCCTGCACATCATACCATTGGTGTCGCCTCTGACGCCCGAGGACCGCATTGCCAAGATCGTGGAAGGCATGACTGGCTTCGTATATTACATAAACGTGGCTGGCGTAACTGGCGCCAGGGACGCCCTGCCCCAGGATGTTCCAGAGCACATCGCGGCAATCAAGCGCCATACGAAACTGCCCGTGGCTGCTGGCTTCGGCATAGCGGATGCCGCGTCCGCAAAGGCCGCCGCACTTGCTGCAGATGGCGTAATATCTGGCTCTGGATTTGTTAAGGCAACGGCAGTATCGCCTCAGGCTGCAGCAGACTTCACCGCCCAGTTGGTAAAGGGCATAAACGAGGCATAATTAATGTGGGCGCCGTTGTTATGTGGGCGCCGAGGCGGCGCCCACTCAAGTTGCCTTAGCGAGAACAACCCGAGGGAATTACTATAATTTCAGAGGATGTTGTTTCCGCTAGGGCAACATAAGTGGCGCACCCACATTAGTTGGTATCTTATTTATCTTTTTTGCTTGATTTGTTCTTGTTGTTCTTTTTGCCCTGACTCTTGTTGTTTGCGCTGCTTTTCTTAGCGTCCTTCTTTGAGCTGGCTTTCTTGGCATCCTCGTATGTCAGGGGCTTGTAGTTTGGGGATTGCCAGCGCTTGTATGCGTCATTGCCCAGGATATGCACATCCCAACGTGCATCTCGGGAGACCACATTTCCCTTTCCGTCCAGAAGAATCAGGGTGGGTATTCCGCCAACTTTGAACTGGTTAGACATCTTGCCTCTCAAAGGGCTTGCATACGGAATTGCCAGCCACTTCATTTTCTCGCCAGTCATATACTCCTTCATTTCGTCCTTGCTTTTGTCGGAACTGACAAAGACCACCTCAAATGGCAGGTTCTTCTTGGCACAATTATCCCTGAATTTCACCAGTTCTGGCGTGAAAGCGCGGCATGGGCCGCACCAGTGCGCGGAAAAATACAGCGCGATGAATTTCTTGTTTGCAAGCGCGGATGCGCCCTTCACGCTCTTTCCATTTGCAAGTACGAGCGTTTCCTTCGCCAGTTCAGCCACCGCGTTGAATTCCTCGTTGCCGGGTCCAACTTCTTCCTGTGCCCAGACAAAGCACACCACACAGAAAAATAGTAAAAATGCCTTTTTCATAAGATTGCCTTCCTTGGATTAAAACTACTATTCCCTAAAATCAAAACACAGTAATTTCACCCATTTTTCATAAATATCAATATGTTTTTTTTGCACATTTTCTTCTAACAGTGACACGATTTGTCATAGGTGGTGGTGATAATGTATGCGCGTTGTTTTCAAGAAGTGTACTTTGCAGTACAACAAGTATCACCCAAAACAAAAGGAAAGAAACAATGAGCAACATGGATTTAAACAACTTCAGCGATGAACAACTGGCTGCGGAATTGAAGAGAAGGAAATCTAAACAGGAAATGGCAAGTACGTCAGGCTTCAACACTGTTTCCATGGAAGAGGCATTCAAACTGGCTCGCAAATGGGAAGTGGACAAT
>JAFSTJ010000739.1 GCA_017450525.1 Victivallales bacterium
CAGCAAGCTGGGTCTGTAATAAATGTGCGCGGCCATGAGCCGCGCACTCAGGACGCTGGAAGTGTGCGCGGCCATGAGTTGCGTACTCAGGACGCAGGACTTCCAGGCGTCTGTATATTAAGCATCCAACTTGAGTGGGCGCCATTTGGCGCCCACAATTTTTATTTATGATAGAGAATTCACGCATTCTGGTAACTGGAGGCGCAGGCTTCATAGGCAGCAATCTGGTTGAGGATTTGCTCTCCAGAAACAATGAGGTCGTTGTGCTAGACAACTTCTCTACGGGAAAGCGTGAAAATCTGCAGCTATTTGCCAATGACAGGCGCTTTACCTTGATTGAAGGGGATATACGCGACTACAAGACCTGCCAGAAGGCGGTGGATGGCGTCGAATATGTGATGCATGAGGCGGCTTTGTGCAGTGTACCGCTTTCCATTGACGATCCAATGCTTGTCACTGACGTGAATATTGGTGGTTTCGTGAATGTGCTCTATGCGGCGAAGGAAGCAAAGGTAAAATGCTTTGCATACGCGGCAAGCTGCGCCACTTACGGTGATGCGGAATATTCCCCCAAGGTGGAGGACAGGATTGGCAAGCCTCTTTCCCCATACGCCATCACCAAATACGTGGATGAGCTTTATGCCATGAACTTCCACGACTTATATGGCATAAATACTGTTGGCTTGCGTTATTTCAATGTTTTTGGCAGGCGGCAGGATCCATACGGGGCGTATGCCGCAGTGATACCGATTTTTGCCATGAGGTTGCTGTCGCTGACATCGCCTGTAATCAATGGAGACGGTTCCTTCTCCAGGGACTTCACACACGTCTCCAATGTGGTTCTTGCGAACAATCTGGCCTTGCTTTCAAAGGACGAGAAGGCGCTGAACCAGGTGTATAATGTGGCATGCGGCGAAAGCACTTCCCTGAATCAACTTTTTGAAGCGCTGAAGAGTGCGCTGGCGCAAATCAAACCTGAAATCGCTGGCATTTCGCCAGTTCACGGTCCTGAAAGGGTAGGGGATATCCCACATTCATTGGCATCAATAGACAAGATTTCCTCATTGCTGGGTTACAAGCCCGTAATGATGTTTGAGGAAGGCATCAAGGCGACAGCCAAATGGTATGTCGACAACCTAGTTGACAAGTAAGGAAGAATATGAACGCAGACAATGTAAACAGACCATCAGTTGCCGTTCTTATTGATGCAGACAACATCAGCCCTTCGTCTGTAGAAGACATATTTAAAATTGTGTATGGTATAGGCGAGCCGATATATAGGCGCGCGTATGGAATGGTCAGTTGTTTTGCTAATTCAGGTGGGTGGGCGAAGACGCAGCGTGAATATGGTATTGTGGCAAGACCACAGGTCAGCAATGTTGTTGGCAAGAATGTGGCTGACATTGCACTCGTGATTGATGCAATGACTCTCCTTTACAAGGGTGCATGCAATGGAATATGCATCGTATCAAGTGACAGTGACTTTACGGCTTTGGCTGCGATAATCCGCGAGGAGGGAAAGGCGGTCTATGGTATTGGCGGGACGAAGGCCCCCGAAAGTTTCCGAAAGGCCTGCACTCAATTTTACGAACTAAAGACCACAATGGCAAAGACAGACGAAAAGAAATCCTCGTCTGCTGTGATAAAACAGCCTACAAAGACTGCTCGCTTATTGCAATGTCCTCGTTGCGGAGAAAAATTGATGGCTTCTCGTACTAAATCTAATCAGGATTGCAAGACGTGTCCAAGCTGTGGCGGCATGACAGCAAAACTGTCAATGCTTGGTAATATGTTTGCGTATGAAACGCTAGCGCAAATTAGGGAGCGGGCTGCAATGAACGGGCAACCAGGCTGCGTCTGCCCAGATTGCGGTTCCCAGATGAACATAGTCAGAGTAGCCTCTGGCAAACAGCATGTGGAAATAGACGTCTGCCCCAATTGCGAGGCTATATGGTATGACAAGGATGAATTCGAGAGGCTTGTTCCAAATGATGGTCTTCTTAAGCCAACGATTTCGGCTGGCAAGACATATCGTCGCGAAATGATCGCAGTTCTGACTGCTGATCTGCGCATTGGAAAACTTCTAGTTGCCAGCCTGGAGCAGCTTCAGGACTCATTGAAAAATGTCTATCATGTGCCAGGTCCTGACATATCTCCCCTAATTGGAACCTTGCGGGCTCAGAAAATCATTGCAATTGACAGCAAAACAGGTAAAGTCGTTCTTTGTAAGTGAGGTAATTGCAAAACTCTTGCATGGCAAAGATTTTTCCGCTGGCTTTCGCCAGCGGCACACAACTGTTTGCGGCCTGGCGCGATAGTTTTGAAACGCTGGCTTATACTGTAAGAACTACCAGTACTTGTCATCCTCTATTTCATCATAACTGATATGACTGTTGCCTTTGTACTGTGGCACATGCCCAGTTTTCTCTTTGTGTTTATGCTCGTTCATCATCTCGTTGAACTGGGCACCCAGCATGAACATAAGTGCCTTTTGCGTATTGGCGTCACTTCGTATGGCGGCCTCTTTCTCTGCGGCCTTCTTGCTGCGACTTTGCATTTCAATGGCCTGAAGACGTTTCTGGCTTGCCTCGAATCTTGCCTTGGATTCTTCTAGACGCTTCTCCAAGACACGCATTCTTTCTTCTTCAGGCAACGAGTCAAGGTATTTCTGGAATTCCTCTTTCTCACGCTTTTCCCTCTCCTCGCGTTTCTGCTTCATAAGTAAAAGCAATTGTGCCTTCTCTGTCTCCCTTTCCTTGGCCTTTTTGGCTTTAAGAATAGAGAATACGATACCAAAGGCAAGAGCCACAATTGTGCAGCATAAGAAGAAAACCCAGTAATATTGTTCCATATCCACCTTCTCAAAATTGCATTTCTGCTTAGTGTCTTTTGGCAGAGAAAGAGTTTCCACGTCTCATCATGGTGAAGTCAGGCAGCTCCTCCTGCACGTTGAGGATGATGTTGCGTTTTCTCGCCTCTTCCCTAAGCACTGCCAGTATGAAGTTTTGCCTTATGCGTGGCAGGGCTGGAATTAATACCGTGCTTTCATCGTAGCCAGTATAGGTGCGATTGTTTTGGTTGCTTGCCTGCACTTTCACGTTTCTTATTTTTTCCCATTTCCAATATCCGTTTTTGCTGGGCATTTCCTCCATGTTTGGAGAACTGACCTGGAAATCGTCCGCCAATTCAGGCTTTTTGAAGCAAAGGCGCTTAAGAATGACGCCATTGCTGTTGAATCTTATAATCACCCAGGAAATAAGTGGATAGATTATGAGGAACAGAAGAAATAGGGTGCCGAAAAGGAAAGGCAGCCCAAACAGCGATGTCTTCAAGTCAAATTGATGCTTGATGATTTGCGTGCCGTAAATGCCGAACAAGGAGAAGCCGCCCCAGACCGCTGTGAATGGCGCAAGAAAAAGCAGAT
This sequence comes from Victivallales bacterium, assembly GCA_017450525.1. Lineage (GTDB taxonomy): Bacteria > Verrucomicrobiota > Lentisphaeria > Oligosphaerales > Oligosphaeraceae > RGIG3456. The sequence goes on from JAFSTJ010000739.1 coordinate 3,425, forward strand.
GCATGCGGGAATGGCGCGCAAGCACGATTGTCTCCCGTGTGTTGCGCATAAGCTGGACGCCATTGGGAGGCTCCTGCTGGAGAAGCATCATGTCCTCACTGTGCCGCTCTTCTGCCTCGCCACTGTGCTGCAATTCCGACAATGAAAACAGTTCCTTGCAGCTTTCGCAATATCCCGTGTCCTTTCCGACATTCACATTGTCTGGCGCAACTTCACGACCGCATTTTGGACATAGCACTTTCATTGTAGGCTTTTCCCTGTTGAGGTGATTTTGGAAATCAATCTGGTATTGGCGGCGGCACATTGACCATGCCCTTCGCAATGCGTTGCCTTAGCACCTCGTACAAAAGGATTGTGGTAGCAGTGGCGACATTCAGCGAATCCGCGGCGCCCATCATTGGCAGGCGCACCTTTATGTCCGCATTGTCCATCCACAATGGGCTAAGCCCGAATTCCTCCGCGCCTACGGCAATAGCCACGGGCTGCGTGAAATCGGCGTCAGTGTACATGGTGTCCGTATGCGGTGTTGCCGCAACAATGGAAACGCCCTGGCTTTTTAGCCACTTGAAGGCTTCCTGTGAGCTGGCCTCTGGAATTGGCATACTGAAAAGTACGCCTGTGCTTGCACGCACTACGTTGGGATTCCACAAATCCGTTCTCTTGTCGCAAAGGATCAGCGCATCTGTACCAGCGGCGTCGCAGGAGCGGAGCATGGTGCCAAGGTTGCCTGGCTTTTCTATCTGCTCAGCCACCAGGTAGAACGGCGTCTCAACTTTTGGCAACTGTTCCAGTTTCAAATGCCTTTGCGTGCCTACGCCAAGAAGCCCCTCTGGCCTGTCCCTGTAGGTGATTTTCACGAATGCCTCTGGCGCGACCTGCGTCAGTTTTGCGCCATGCTTTTCCAGCGCGGCAAGCAGCTTTCCTTCGTTGCTGCCCTGGTACAACTCAGGGCAGAAATACACGTCGCCAATGGGGAAATCAGCTGCAAGGGCCCGTGTCAAGGCGCGGTATCCTTCAATCAGCACGACCTGGTCCTTGTCCCTGTCATGCCTGTCCCGCCACTTGACTATTTGCTTGATTCGCGGATTTTGCAGACTTGTAAGTATCGTATCCATATTAATTTCAGTAAACAAAATTGCAATACACGCAACGAGCATTATTTTAATCCCAATTTCGCAGTGTGCAAGAAGGCAGGGAAAAAATACCTGCATTGTCTTGGCATAATCACTTTACAACCTAAGTTCGTCCCGCTTCGGGGCAAACATTGACAAAAATGAAACAAAGACTTCTGACTGCTATACCGTTGATTCTGCTTGTGGCGCTTGCTATTATTTTTGGTGACAAGTGCCATGGGTTGCCATTCCTGGCTTTCTCACTTGCCATGGTACTGGCGGGCATGTACGAGGCATTCACCATGGTGGACATTCCCTGCCGCAAGGCATTCTGCTCCATTGCCATGGCATTTGCCGTGCTGTTTGTAGTGAATGCGCAGTTGCACATGCTTGTCCCGCAACTGGGAGTGTATGCACCATATATTGATACCCTCATTATTGGCTGCTATGCACTTTGCGCGGTGGCACCAGTGTTCCGTCAAGGGCCTAGCAAGGAGATGTGCAGTGCCTATCTAGTTTCTCTGGGCATATTTATCTATATCGCCTGGATGCTGAGTTTCCTGGGCAAGCTGTTCTTTGTGAAGTTTGATTTTTCGCTGCCTTGGCAGGGGCGCAATCTGTTCTTGTTCATTATCGCGGTTACCAAGATGGCCGATGTGGGAGCGTACGTGGTGGGTAGCCTTAGTGCAAAGAGACCAGGGGGCAATCACAAGTTGGCGCCGTGCCTTAGCCCCAAGAAGAGCATAGAGGGATTGATTGGCGGAACTGTGTTCTCGGTGGGCACTGCCTTTGCATTGGCATACATACCCAACTTCATCCGCTATTGCGAAGCATCTGGAGATGGTGTAATTGTAAAATACCCATTTTGCACATTGGAACTGATTGCAATCGGTGTGCTTGCCTCTGTCATCGGCCTGGTTGGCGACTTGATTGAATCTGCGTTGAAGCGCGGTGCAGGACTCAAAGATTCTGGACACATCCCTGGCATCGGCGGCATCCTTGACGTGTTGGACAGCCTAATCCCAATTTCACCCTTGTTCTATGCATATGTACTCATTAAATTCTGCTAAACTGTTCATTGTTTTGTTTGCGCTTGTCCTGGCAGGTTGTTTTACCACTGGACAATACACCAAGGAAGATTTTCCACGTGCAGACCAGAAGCACTGGCCTGACGAGGTCGAGGTGGTGGATGTGGTTGTGCGTTGCGTACGCACTGCAGAATATACTTCAAGCCATACGTATGCGGTTCGTGAATATGCCATATTCCTGCGGCAGACCTACGGCAAGTGCTCAGAAGGTGGCCTTGATGTGGATGCTGGCATTCGCGCCTTGAACTACATCAAGAAGATACATCATGACGCCAAAGGCGGCAGAAAGTTGTGGCGCGAGGCAATGGAGCTGGCATGCTACGAACACGAGGATGAAAACAAGAGAATGCCAGGTTTGCCGCCGCCGTTGACAAAATGATTTTTATTATCCACAGATTGACGCAGATTTCCGCAGATTGTTTTTATTTCTGAAATAATGTCAAAATGATTGACTTTGAAGAAGCATTTCCCGCAGAGGTGGCACGATACATTTGTACTGAACGTCTGGGTAGGGCAGTGCTTGCCAAGAAGGAGCTCCCTTCCACAAACACATTGTGCACGCAATTGGCGGAAATCGGCGTGCCCGAGGGACTTGTGGTTGTTGCGGATACTCAGACTAGTGGTATGGGGCGCAATGGACGCAGTTGGTTTTCCCCTTCTGGCAAGAACCTGTATTTTTCCATGCTTTTGCGACCTGATTGTAAGCCTGGCGTGGTGCCACAGCTTGCAATAGTGTCGGCATTGTCATTGCATGATGTGGTGTGCCGCCTGAGCCCTGGTAAAACAATCGGCGTGAAATGGCCCAATGATTTGCTTTGCAATGGTGCGAAACTAAGCGGCATACTTTGCACAATGTCATGTACTGGCGCCAATGTGGACTATGCCGTGGTTGGAATTGGCGTGAATGTGAATATGCAGGCTGACGAGTTTCCATCCGATGTGAATGCCACTTCCTTGAGTTTGCTTTGCGGCAAGGAATTGAGCCGAGCACACGTCTTGGCGGAGTTTCTGACTGTGTTTGAGGCGTATTATATGGAATGGCAGCAATCCCATACTTTGGCCTGGTTCATCCCCCGTTGGAATGAATGCTCCTGCCTGGAAGGGCAATATGTGGAGGTGGAGCAGGGCAGGGAACTCGTTTCTGGAGTAGTGGAGGGCATCACCGATGAGGGGCATCTGCGGCTTCGCGACGCTTCTGGCAAGATTGCTTTGGCGTACGCAGGTGACGCGCATATCCGCAAACGCTAAGCATGGTTCTCTTTTAACGCAGAGACGCAGAGACACAGAGGCGCAGAGAATTTGACAGTAGAGGTAATTTCAAAACTAGCGCGAAA
>JAFSTJ010000740.1 GCA_017450525.1 Victivallales bacterium
GAAGATTGCCACAGGGAAGGGCTTTGCCAGGACTGGAGATTTAGACAAGGACTGCATCCTTCTGGAGTCAGGCTCACACAAGGTCGCAATAGCCGACACTGGCAAGGCATTGTCCCTCTACTGCTCGTCAGACATAAAAAACTCCCAACCAAGTTTTCTGACTGTATTGCTGACACCTATATGTGCTTCACGCACAAGGAAGGCGAGTTATGCCCCCAGCCAAGGAATAAGCTGGGGCAGTTGCTCAATGCCGTTATGGAATTGCCAGACTTGCAAACCGAATCCGATTTCAGGGACTGCGCCGACCAGATGCTCTGCCGTGCGCGAATACTGGCCCGATGGGACAATTCCAGCGCCATAAAGTGCGACAAGGCTGATAACCTGGCCTCTTTGCGGGTGAGGTTCTTCATTTCATGGGAAGAAGCAGATGATGATGAGACAAGGCACGATCCTGAGAATGGATTGCCGTTGTCAGAGTGCCTGAGCGAACTGTATGCGGAAGGCCTGTTCTCTATATTGAATAATAGCAAGATTTGGGTATCGACCGAACTGTCGGAGCAGGACAAAGACTTGGCAGACAGGCTGGCAAGCAGCGAGTTAAGGCATAATCTGACAGGCAAGCAGCGGCAATACACAGCCCCGCACCGAGAGAAATATGGATATGTAAGCGGTGGTAGGAACGCCCCTCCAAGTCAAGTGGCAAGAAGGCGGTAAGAGGCGTGGTCTTCACTTAAACAAAGAACCCTTGATTGGTCACTATCTGCCCAGGTCCAATCCCTGGGGGGTGTACTCCTTAAGAAGGGTTCGTTCAATATTGTAACATACGAATGCGATAACGCAAAAATCGACATGAAAAATAAATCGGAACCGCAGATTGCCCCACAGACAGACCTTGCCTGTCCAGAGGTGCGGCTCTGCCCGATATAGCATTTGCTGTCCCGATACTGGGTATTCTGCATTGTTTCCCAAGTCGCAGCCGCCGTCCTTAAATGCAGAATCGGAAAGATACCTGGAATGAGCACTATTTTTATCAGCGCTATCTAGGCTCATGCTAGGTAATTTTTCCACCACTCATAGAAACATAAATTATCCGTAACTCCCTAAAATTGGTGAATAACAATATCCACTGATTTGCCTTTGTCAAGGCGTTCATACCCCGAATCCACGCAATTTCCTGCGTGGATTTTTTTTATAATCGTCACTTTCATTTTCGAAGCATGGCGTTATATTTATTCACTATTGGTTAATAACAATCCACATGCGGGAGAAAACATCAATGTCGAGCATTCCAGAGGGCATCATGCGGCATCGCCAGCCGGGGACTGAAATCAAAAAGGTGGGGGGAAAATACTATATGCAGAGGATAACCTGCAAGTGGATACCGGAGACAAGGCAAAGGAAGAAGATTGTCATTGAATATCTTGGGCAAGTCACCGAGGCTGGACTGCAGCCCAAGAGGCACAGGCTTGCGTCCGCGGCCCCGGCCTATTCAAAAGAATACGGCGCGACATGGCTTCTGCGGCAGCTTTCAAAGGACATCCTTGAGCTTCTGAGAAAGCATTTCGCCGACGAGGGTGACTGGATATACGCCTGCGCCATGCTGCGCTGCATACGCGCCTGCGCCATGACCTACGTCGAGCACCTCTACGAGGTGTCCTACCTTTCAGAGACACTGCCGGGGCTTCACCTCAGTTCCCAGAACATCAGCAACCTGATGGCGGGGCTTGGTTATCGCAGGAAATCCATGGTCGCCTTCATGAGGGAGTTCATACCGTCGGACAACTGGTACGCGATCTTCGACGGCACCTCGATCGTCTGCAACTCGCAGCGCATCCACGACGCCCAGCGCGGCTACAACAGCCATGGCTGCCATGATCCGCAGCTCAACCTCATGTATGCCATCGCTCTCCAGGGCAGACGCCTGTGCCCCGTGTTCTACAAGCAGTATCCAGGAAGCGTGCGGGACGTCTCGGCCTTCATGAACATGCTTGGGGAGATGGGCCTGAAAGGCGCGCTGGTCATAACGGACAAGGGCTTCGTGAAGCTCTCCCATCTTGATGAACTTGAGGCAATGGGGCTCGAGTATGTAATGCCCCTGAAAAGGTCCAGCACGGAATACTCGCGCGCCCCTCTGGAAAAGCCGGGATACTCGGGCTTCACCTCCCGCTTTGAATACAACGGAAGGGTCATCTGGTACTACGAGCAGCCAGTGGCGGAGGGCGACAGCCACAGGTATTTCCTTTACGTCGACGAGACGCTCCGCCATCTTGAGGACACGGCGCACCTGCCAAAAAGGATTGGCAAGGAGACGGCGGCGGAGATACAGAAGGCCGTCCAGGCGCAGCTGCTCCACGGCACCATCGTGCTGAAGACGAACAAGATGGACTTCAACGGGCAGGACGCCTACCAGAGCTTCAAGACGCGCGAGGACGTGGAGCAGCTTTTCGACACCTACAAGGTCGAGGAGGATTTCGGCACAACCGCCATGCACGGGGCGAGCACATTGGAGGCGTGCCTGTTCCTGAACCATGTCAGCATCATGATGGCGTACAGGGTTTATGAAAGGCTAAGGGATCATAACGCCCTCTCAAAATACGCCGTCGTCAAGACGCTGCAGAACCTTCTGTGGGACATCCGCACGACAAATGCGAATGGCAAGTGGGAGCTGGAACCAATCCCGAAGGCGGCGCGACTTGCAATCGAGAGCATGGGATTTGAAATCCCAGCAGTGGTTCAATAGTTATTCACCAATTTTTGGGAGTTACGGTTAATACTAACAGAAGTAAGATTATTCACGGCATCAACAGGAAATATTGTACTTGATGTTATCTGCCTCAAAGTCATGAATAATTCAGTTTTTAGCGGTATTTCGCGGCTGTATGGCTGGAACAGAAATCGTGGCGACTAGGCGAAAAACGGCACTGTCTGCTTGAAAAATGGTGGCAACAGTAAACATTATGACAGTCGCCGTTTCAAGCACAATATAGGATAGCAGTATATGGGGACTATGCCAGCATCTGACCATGTCTGACATAGTCTGTTGCCAGGGATTGTTTGTCGCAGGAGGAAACAACTATGAAACACGATGTAAGTATAAAGACAAAGCCGCAGGACACTGTAGACAAACTATACCGGTCTGTTCGTAAGGTCATAGAGCAGGCGCGTGGCTTCGTGTCCATTGCTGCAAACACCGCCATCGTGAGGCAGAACTGGGAGATTGGAAGACTCATAGTCGAGGATGAGCAGGGCGGCAGGCGCAA
>JAFSTJ010000741.1 GCA_017450525.1 Victivallales bacterium
GCTGCACATTTCCGTCGCCCGCCATGACGTGCTGGTCAAAGGCTCCCTCAGCGCCACAATACAGGCGATATGCGACCGCTGCGTGGAAACAGCGCCTCTGGAAATCCGCTGCGACGAGGTGTTCCACCGCTATAAAAACGAGGCAGAACAACCTGTCGATTTGACCGAAGACATAAGGGAAGATATATTACTCGCTTTACCGCAGGTCTTTCTTTGCAAGGAAGACTGCCTGGGGCTCTGCCCTAAATGCGGGCAAAACCTGAATCTGGGCACATGCGACTGCACGGATGACGAGGAGGAACCATTCGAGGAAGAAGACGACAAGCAGGACCCATGGGCCGCTTTCGACAATCTGAAACTGGACAAATAGATTTACATCATTAAAATAAAGAACCAAAAATCCAAATCAAACAACAAATCAGGAGTTAAGGAAAAATGGCCGTTCAACAAAGTAAAGTCAGCAAGAGTATAGTTCGCAAGCGCCATGCTGCAAACCGCTACAAGGGCGTTCAGGTAACAGTCTGCCCCAGCTGCGGCGCAGCCTGCCTCCCACACAGGGTTTGCAAAGCCTGCGGCATGTATGACGGAAAGCAGGTCATCCAGATCAAGAGCAAGGAAGAAGAATAGTCCTTTGTTCCGCCTTAAAAAAGACACTGATAAACATTAGTATCTTTTTGCTGGAATGGTACTATCAATATAACAGGGAGAGCCGATGGGCGCAGACATAATCAATATTGCAGTAGATATAATGGGGGGAGACAAGGCCCCCGACGCGATTATTGAAGGTGTTGCACAGGCTCTCTCCATGTATGGCAATGACTACCATCTGCTTTTGGTAGGACCAGAAAAGACAATCAAGCTGGGACTGGAGAAATTCGGTCTCGAGAATGATGCCCGCCTTGAAATCGTCAACGCCACTGAGGTGGTGGGCATGGGCGAGCACCCAGCAACCGCAATTCGCAACAAACGGGATTCCTCAATTGGCGTATGCATGGACATGGTACGCCAGAACAAGGCAAAGGCGGTCTTCAGCGCGGGAAACACAGGCGCCGCCGTGGCAGCAGCCTATTTCAAATGGCGTATGCTGCCTGGCATAAACAGGCCTGCCATAGTCACTCCACTTCCAACGGAAAAGGAGCCATTCCTGCTACTGGATTCTGGCGCGAATTCAGATTGCACGCCAGAGAATCTGCTGCATTATGCAATCATGGGCAGCATCTATGCCGAAAGCATTTACAAGCGCCAGAACCCAAGGATAGGCCTGCTCAGCAATGGCACAGAGGAGACCAAGGGCTGCAAACTAGTGCAGGGCGCATTCAAGCTGTTGCAAAACTGCAAGGAAATCAACTTCATCGGCAATGTGGAAGGGCATGACCTGTTCACTGGCGATGTGGATGTGGTAGTCTGTGATGGCTTCGTAGGCAACGTGGTACTCAAAACATGCGAGCAATTGGCACTTGCAATGGGCCATATAATTAAGCGGAATCTCAAGAAGAATCCAATCTGGATGATGGGCGCCCTGATGGCAAAAGGCGCTTTGAAGGACTTGAAAAAGCAAGCGGACTACTCGGAAACAGGCGGTGCACCGCTACTGGGAGTGGCAGGCGTATGCATGATAGGTCATGGCATTTCAAATGCAAAAGCGGTTCGCAATGGAATACACGCCGCTGGTGAATTAGTTCGTCAGCGCGTAAATGAGACTATTTCGGAAAAGGTCAGCAAACTGGACCTTGTCGAGAATATGGAATAGTGTTAAGCGCCATGAAAATGGCACAATTGTTAATTATCTAGTAATCAGGAGAAGCAAAAATGGCAGCAAAAGTTGATGCAGAACAGTGCGTTGGATGCGAAACATGCAAAGGCGCTTGCCCCGCAGAGGCAATTGAAATGGTTGACGGCAAGGCAGTAATCAAGGAAGACGCCTGCCTCAGCTGCGGTGTCTGCGCTGGCGAATGCCCCGTGGGTGCTATCACAGTTGAATAAGTTCATCTAATGCAAAAGACGCCGTCCTCACAAGGGGCGGCGTTTTTTGTTATTATCCACAGATTGACACAGATTTTCACAGTTTTTTATGCTCTGCGTTAATCTGCGACAATCTGTGGATAAACAAAAAGGACATAACAATGCTGAAATTCGATTTTACTGACAGAAAGGTCATAGTCGCTGGCGGAACACGAGGCATTGGCGCGGAAATCAGCAGGAGCTTCCTGGAGGCGGGCGCAGAGGTCGTTGCGCTCTATAGCTCGGACAGCAACGCTGCACAGGCATTTGCATCTTCCCTGGGAGATGCAACATCACGCTTCTCTGCCGTAAAATGCAATGTGGCAGACTATGCGCAGGTCGATGCTTTCTTCCAGGAATATGACAAGACGCACCCCTGGCTAGACATTATGGTGAACAGCGCAGGCATCCGCAGAGACGCAGTAATGGCTATGATGCCCCATGAGAACTGGAACGCAGTTCTTGATACAAACCTGGGCGGCACCTTTAATCTCTTTAAACTTGGAGTGCAACGCATGTTGCGCAGACGTTATGGCAGGCTGATTGCTGTTTCATCAGTTGCAGGCCGCATAGGCATTGAAGGACAGGCAAACTATTCCGCCGCCAAGGCAGGCCAGTCAGCCTTGGTAAAGTCCTTTGGCAAGGAAATCGCAAAGCGTGGCATCACGGCAAACTGCGTGGCCCCTGGTTTCATCGACACCAACTTTATCGCAGACCTGCCAGAGGAGCAGCGCAGCGCGTACCAGGCTAGCGTACCTATGCGCCGCTTTGGAAATGCCAAAGAAGTCGCCTCAGCTGTGCTATTCCTGGCATCGGAAGAGGCCTCCTACATCACAGGCGCAACCCTGGACATATCAGGCGGCCTTTAACGCAAAGACGCTTCTTCTTAACGCAGAGACGCAAAGACGCAGAGTTTTTTTGAAAGAGTTTTGGGGGAACATAGTAATTGTCCCATCAAATTATTCTCATTCAATAAAAATCTCTGCGTCTTTGCGTCTTTGCGCCTCTGCGTTAAGAAGAAGCGTCTTTGCGTTGTCAATTGGATGGCATCTGGCGTATCAGGAGGATGCGTTTTTGGCGAACGAAGCGTTCAAATGTCATTTTTGCGGCGAGCATCTCCTCCAGGCTGTTGTCTTCTGCGCTGCGCCTTCCAAGGAAGTGCCTTGCCTCCGAGGCAACGGAGGCAATCTCCTGCAAAATGCCGCTGTTGTGTATGGTGGCAAGCTGCTCAGCGTCTAGATGCTGACTGAGAAAGTCATCGTGTATCATGCGCATGAGATTGCGGTATCGCGCGGCAATCTCCACGGCCAGCAACTTTCCACGCCTATAGCTGGCATAGTAAACAGCCAGCAGCACGGCCACCTTGTCCCTCTGTTTTACTGAATCAAATCTTTCTGTAGCCAAATCGAGTTCGGCGTATGCGGCCTGGAACGCAGCATTATCCCCGAATGTCAGCAAGCGAATGGTATCCACTATGGGGCGCTTGTTCTTCATGTCCATCATCAACTTCCGCGTCACCGCGCGAACAGATGTCTTAGCTAGCCGCTCCTCCCAATCCTCCAATGCCTTGCCAGTAAGTCCCATCGATGCCATCGCCAGCTGCGTGCCGCCATCAGGCAAGGTCATTATCTGATCAGCCACCAGCATAATCGGCGCAAACAAATCCGCAATATGGTTTATCTCCCTGAAAAGGGACAATGCCTTCCAC
>JAFSTJ010000742.1 GCA_017450525.1 Victivallales bacterium
AGATGAAGCATAATGAAACAGAAAATGCCCTGCTCCCGTCTTTGATTTGCAAATGAAACATTGTGCCTCCAGGTAATCGACTAATCTTATGCCACGAATATACAGCCTTCCTCGTTCTCATCAAGACAGATATATGCAGAAACGACATAAGAGTTGTCGATTGTTTTAAAACAATTCTGCCACCAGAATTTCAGATGAAGGCAAGTGCTTGTTCTCTTGAGAAATGTATTTCCCTGTGTAAATTAAGAAACGTTCAAATCTCATGCACATCTAGGAGAAAAATAAAAATGGAGAAAGTCAAGCGTTTTTTGATGATTGGGGCGCATCCCGATGATGCGGACATACGCTTCGGGGGCACTGCACTGAAACTCACACGCGCGGGCCACGTGGTCAAGTTCGTCTCAATGTGCAATGGAAATTGCGGCCATTTTGACAAGAATATGACCTACGAGGAACTGGAGGAACGCCGCTATCAGGAAACCCAGGCGTCAAAGGCGGTCTCAGGCATCAGCGAATACCAGGTGTTCAGGGAAATTAACGACTGTGAATTGGAAGCCTCTCTGGAAAACCGCAAAAAGGTGATACGCCTGATACGTGAGTTCAGGCCAGATGTGGTGTTGACGCACCGCCTGTGCGACTACCATGCAGACCATCGCGCCACATCGCAACTTGTGCTTGACGCCGCATATCTCACCCAGGTACCAAGATACTGCCCCGAAACTCCCATTCCCGAGCAGAATCCCGTGTACGCATACGTCTGGGATGACTTTGCGGACCCGCGCCCATTCCGTCCTGACGCCATAATTCCCATCGACGATGTCCTCGAGGATAAATGCAGGATGATGGATTGCCACACATCACAGTTCTATGAATGGCTCGCCTGGGAAAAGAAAATCTCACTGGACTACACAAAGACACCCTGGCCAGAAAGAATGAAGATTCTGCTAATTACACTTGAACGCTTCAAACGCGCCGCCGACCGCGGACGCCAGCAATTGATTGCAATGTTCGGCGAGCAAGGCAAGTCCATCCGCTACGCAGAAGGCTTCGAATACTGCCCATACGGGCGCAAAATCTCCACAGAAGAATTCCAGGCACTAATGCAGCCTTAAAACAACGTCCTGTGCGGCGCGGGCATTCTTGCCCGCGCTGCTGTGGCTTTTTTTCTAATGTGCGCTGCTAAGGTTCGCCGTTTCACACACTGGACCCGCCTGCCGCAAATCCGCTACAAATCGTTGGAACTCATCCACACCTGAAACAAAGGTGGAACGCACACGGAATTCCTTGCTGTAACCACGTCCCCGTATGTAGGCGACAATTATCTTCCGCGCCAGCAGAAACGCCTTCTTCTCGCCATATATCGGCACCATGCCCATTATGTGCTCCTCCATGGTGTCGCACAATTCCTCATGGGTTGGCGGGCACTTACATCCCTTCTCCAATTCCCTGAATATCCAGGGATTACCTAGACTGCCACGCGCCACCATCAGCCTATCACAGCCAGTGGCCTCATGCAAAGCATTGGCGTCCTCTATTCCATAAATGCCGCCATTGGCTGTGACTGGTACGCCCAATGCCTCCCGCACAGCCCGTATTACGCCTGTGGCGACTGGTCCGCTGTAGATGCTCTCCGCCAGGCGCCCGTGTATGGCGATGCCTTCCACTCCCAAATCCTGCAATTTCAAGCAAAACTGAACTGTCGGCTCTGGATCATTAAAGTCCAATATACGTAACTTTACAGTAAAGGGCTTGCCATGCACACGCTTGCGCATTTCCTTTATACAAGAAAACGCAATCTCTTGATTGCATTCTTTCAACAATCCTGCGCCTGCGGGACGCTTGATGACCTTCTGCATGGGGCAGCCAAGATTATAGTTGATTTCATCATAATCCATGGCATCCAGCATTTCCGTGGATTTTGCAATGTCCTCGGGTATGCTACCAAGCAATTGCACGCCCAGCCACGGCTCCGATGCATCTCGTTGCAGTATTGAGTCGTTGTCGGGATTTCCATGCACCAGTGCCCCTGAATCAATCAGAGCGGTGTATGCGTATTTGCATCCCATTTTACGGCAGGCAAGTCTGTATGGCACGTCCGTGTATCCTGCCAACGGGGCCAGATAATATGTGCGCCCTTCCATTAATGCCTACTCCACAAACCTGATGCGCAGCATTTCCCTGGGACAGCGTATCCTGCGATGAAGAAAGCCAAAGCCTGATTCACCTATGCCAGAAGAAGTGTATTCAACAGTGCCATCGTCGCGTACGCACATTCCCTGTAGGAATTGCCGTCCATATTTGGAAGAAGTATATAGAGGTCCAATAACAGGCAGCACCAATTGACCGCCATGGGTATGACCGCACAAAGCCAAATTGCCCACATTTCCATCATAGTCCGCCACTGCATCTGGATTGTGGCTCAATGAAATGCAAAATTTTCCATTAGGGATGTTGTTCCAGTCGGGCCGACCATACCTATAGTCATCAACGCCATAGAAATTGAATGCGCCAGCGTCTTTGCTTTCGTTTACAAGCAGTTCAAAACCTGCCTCTGCATAAGCCAGTTTCCAGAATGCCATGCTATGCCATTTAATATGCGCCTCACGGTTGCCCAATACAGCCAGTTTTCCCTTTCGTGCCTTCAGAGTGCCCATCCATTCAAGCGCACCGTCCATTGTATCCATATACGCACAGGCATCGCCTCCGAAAAGAATCCAGTCAGAATTACTGGAATTTATTGCCTTTGCTACGCGCTGGTACAATTCGGGAGCATCGCCCAGCCAATGCAAATCGCTGAAGAATACGCAAGTATCCACTGCCTCTTCAACGCCGCTTATCTTGATTTCAGTGACATCGAAGTCGTCATGATGCCTGCGCTCCTCTATGGAAATGCCATTGGCAGGTGCCGTCTTGCACTTGCTCCAGCGGTAATTGGATTTTAATGGCAGTGTAAATGACATCTTTATTTTTCCAATGAAAAGCGCCTTGCACAATCAAACAATACAACCGCTCCACAATTGCCTACATTGATGGAATTCTTAACACCGAAGGCTGGCAGCGAAACAAATCCATCACACAATGCAAGAGCCTCCTCGGATATGCCCAATGCTTCGTTGCCCAGCACAAATGCTGCTGGAAATGCGTAATTCGCCTCCCAGTACATGGGTGCATTCTCAACTGTCTCAACTCCGTAAATGCTATAGCCTTCCGACCTAAGTTCAAGAATTGCCTCCGCCGCCGTAGCATAATGCCTGCATGGCACCAGAGTGTCACAGCCGCGGGCTGTCTTCTCCAATTTGATGTGTGGTGGATAAGCAGTGTAGCCGCAGGCGCATATTCCCGCTGCGCAAGTGGCCTCGGCCACGCGAAACAGATTGCCCACATTGTAGGCGCTGCGCAAATTGTCCAGCACTAGCATTACAGGCAGGCTGCCGTGCATGCCTTTCTCTGCGCCATCTCCTGTCCTCAAGATGTATTCCATAAATATTTATCCACAGATTGCCACCGATTCACACCGATTATACAAGAAATCTGTGATAATCTGTGCTAATCTGTGGATTATGATTACCGTTTGCCTCGGTGCGGTCCATAATATGAGCCACGGGAAGGCGCTGAACGGGAACCACTTGAACGAGTTGACAATCCCTTCATCTTACCGCCATAATTCAGCATTTCCTCATCAGGCTGGGTTATTGGTAAGGGCCTTTCAATGAACTTCTCAATGTCAGGAATGACAAACGCGCTGTCCTCGTCCGCAAAACTTATGGCACGTCCCTTGTGGCCCGCACGTGCTGTACGCCCCACACGGTGGACATAATCCTCCGCCTCGTAGGGGAAGTCGTAGTTTATAACGTGTGTGACATCGTCCACATGGATGCCGCGCCCAGCCACGTCCGTCGCCACTATGATTTTAACCTTGCCTGCCCTGAAGTCATCCAAAATGCGCAGGCGTTTCTTCTGCTCCACGTCGCCTGTCAGCATCTCGCACTGTACGCCGCAACGTTCCAAGGCGGAATGCAAGGTATCCACATCGCTGCGTCTGTTGCGGAATATTAGTACGCGCCTGCAATCCTCATTAGCCAATATCCAGCGCAATACCGACATCTTCTCCGCTGTGGTCACGGCATATACAGTCTCGTCAATGCCTTCTGCGACAACATGTTCAGGCTCTATCTCAATGACAATAGGACTTTGACGCATCCAGCGCGAGGCCAGTTCCATGATGTCATGGGTCAACGTGGCGCTGAACAACATGGTCTGGCGCTTGGCCGCTGGTGGCAGATGTCCCATTATGCGTTTGACATCGGGTATGAAACCCATGTCCAGCATTCTGTCAGCCTCGTCAATAACTGCAATCTCCACCTTTGACAAGTCAATTACTCCCCTGCCGATGAAATCCAGCAGCCTGCCAGGCGTTGCCACCACCAGATCCACGCCCTTGGCAATCCTGCTCATTTGTGCGTCAAAATCCATGCCGCCAAATACAGCGGTAACCTGGAATTCAGGGCAGTATGTGGATATTGCCTCAGCGTCACGCTGTATTTGTATTGCCAGTTCACGTGTCGGAGCAAGTATCATGGACATGGGCTGCCATGGATCTCGCGTGCTGTTGTCTGCATTTAGGTAATGCTGCAAGACAGTTATAAGGAACGCCGCGGTCTTGCCAGTGCCAGTCTGCGCACGCCCCGCCAAATCACTGCCCTTCAGCGATTCAGGCAATGCCTTTGCCTGTATGGGGGAGCACTTCTTGAAGCCCAGTTCCTCCAGCAATGCACGCAGAATACGCTTGTCCAGTTGCAAATCCTGGAAAAGTACGTCATCTGGATTATCACGCTGAATTGCAGGTGCTTCCCATCCTGTCATGTCAAGATTTCTAGGCTTGGCAGCCGCTTGCTGTGGTTGTGCCTGTACTTTCTGCTTCTTGGACTTTG
>JAFSTJ010000743.1 GCA_017450525.1 Victivallales bacterium
CACTGTCCACTGCCCACAGTTCACTGTCCACTTGCAATCTGCTCCAGTTCCTGCCAGCGTTCATACAGGCGAGCTACCTCCGCCTTCGCATCCTCAAGTTGCTGTGTAAGTTCTGCGGTCTGGCGTCCATATTTCACATGGAAGTCAGGGGAACTAAAGATGTTTTCCAATTCCTGCACCTTGTCTTCCGCGGCAAGGATGGTCTCCTCCATTGCCTCCAGTTCCTTCTGTTCGCTCCACTTCAGTTTTCGCTTTGGCGGTTCTGTGCGTTTTGGCGCAGCAGATGCTGTTTCCTCCTTGGAAGGTTGTGTCTTTTTGGGACGATGCTCTGCGTAGTAGGCGTAGTTGCCTGGAGTAAAAGTCAAAGTGCCGTCATCCTCGAATGCAAGAATATGTGTGCAAACGCGGTTGAGGAAGTATCGGTCATGGCTTACCACAGCAACGCATCCGCCAAAATCAACCAGTGCCTCCTCCAGGACACGCAAGGTGGCCAAGTCCAGGTCGTTCGTAGGCTCGTCCAATGCCAGGAAATTGCCGCCATTCTTGAGGATGATGGCGAGCACAAGGCGATTTCTCTCGCCGCCAGAAAGACGCCCAACCTGTGAGTTGATTTCATTGTCCTGGAACAGGTAATTCCTCAAATATGTCCACAAACTGACCTTTCTGCCGCCGAACATGACAAAGTCATTGCCCTCTCCCACTTCCTCGAAAACAGTCTTTTCGTCATGGAGTTTTACGCGGTGCTGGTCCGCATAGTTGAATACAACACGTTCGCCGACACGCACGGAACCAGCGTCTGGCTGTAATTCACCAAGAAGCACACGCAGCAGGCTTGTCTTGCCAAGTCCATTGCGTCCCACAATACCCAGGCGCATGCCTTTCTCAAAATCCAAAGACAAATGCTCAAACAGTTTCTTGCCGCCAAGGGACAATGACACGTCCTTCAACTGCACAATTATATTGCCAACTGGAGGAGCCTCGGGTATCAGCAATTCAACGTACTGCTCACGCTTCAAGGCCTCCTGGTTCACCGCATCCTCGAAACGCTGGACACGGCTCCAGGACTTGGTGCCTCGTGCCTGAGGGGCTCGGCGTATCCAGTCTATCTCACGGCGAATGAAGGCCAAACGCTTTGCTTCCTGCGCCTCTGCCTCCTCGATGCGCTCTGCCCTGCGGCGAAGATAATCAGTATAATTGCCATCGTAGGAATAGAGTTTACCCTCTGACAATTCGATTATGCGAGTGGCCACCTTGTCCAGAAAGTATCTGTCATGGGTGACCACGAGGCAGGTCTTACGTGATTTTGGGATAAAGTCCTCCAGCCACTCGATGGTCTCGCTGTCCAAGTGGTTGGTTGGCTCGTCAAGAAGCAGCATATCGGGCATGTCCACCAGCACCTTCGCCAATCCCACACGCCGTTTTTCACCGCCAGAGAGTGTGTCCACGCATCTATCCAAAGCGGGTATGGAAAGGGAAGTGGCAAGCATTTCTATTGTGTTGTCCAAATCCCAGCCGCTGCGTTCTGTGATAAATGCCTCCAATTCGTGCTGCCTTTTGCCTTCGGCGTGGCTGAATTCAGCAATCATGTCCAGCAATTCAGCGGCGCCTTCAAGAATTGACTGGCGCACAGTGGTACCAGGTGTCAAGTCCACCTCCTGGGGAAGATATGCAATTCGTATACGCTTGCGGGTGCTAATGTCGCCAGTGAAGAAATTCTCATGGCCGCTGAGTATGCGAAGAAGGGAGGACTTGCCGCTGCCGTTGCGCCCAACCAGCGCCACACGCTCCCCCTCCCTTATCAGCAAATCCTGATTGTCAATAAGGACATTTTCAGCTATCTGGAAATGCAATGCCGTGGCAGCAAGCATCACTGGATTCGATTCGTTCATAATAAG
>JAFSTJ010000744.1 GCA_017450525.1 Victivallales bacterium
AAATTGTACATACATTTTTGTCATGAAATTTGAGTGGGACGAAGAAAAAAATCGCGCCAATAAACGCAAGCATCACATAAGCTTCGAGTTAGCCTGCAAAGTGTTTGATGATCCGCATCATCGAACTGAATTTGATCGTGAAATTGATGGTGAGGAACGCTGGCACGCTCTTGGAATTGTGTTCAATCTTGTGATTTTAATGGTAATTCACACATATCGACGGAATGGTGAAGAGGAAATAATCCGTATCATCTCGGCACGAAAAGCAGACGCACGAGAACGGAGGCAATATGAAGAACAACTCTGAAGAATTATTGCTCAAAGAGGCACAGGCGTTGAAAGATATGTCTGACAGTGAAATCAATTACGATGATATTCCTAACGATATAATTTTCCACTCCTCTGAACGTGGACGATTCTATCGTCCAATTAAACATTCAATCACATTACGACTGGATGCTGATTTGATCGAATGGTTCAAAAAGCATCATCCTAAATATCAAACTGCAATCAATGCTGCTTTACGTAAGCATGTACAAAATGAAATTCGAGGTGCCATCTAAATAATATGTGTGATTGTCTGTCAAAAGATGTGACAATGTGCACGGTGACTTCTATGGTCGATTTAAAGTCGACTACTTGGGAGTAGGTATTGCAAAACATTTTTTTCACTGTTATGCGTCAATAATGCATGGAACGAAACTATTTCACAGCTATCTAGACACCCTCTGCGGCATAGCAACGTCCGAAGCACTAAAGACAGGCAAAATATATCTCTATGTAAAAGACAGGCCTACTGCCTCCGACGAGGCCGACACCGTCATGTTTGCCGCCATTATTTTCCAAGGCGAAGCACAGCACGCCTTATTTGTGCTGCACACGTTGGCATCACTAGAAAACATTCGTGAACAGCATATTTGCGCTTCTGCAGACACGGGACTGAGAATCGAAGTTTATGCACTGCGTCAACGACCTGAAAACCCGCTGTTTCAAACCACCAACGAGAGCATTTTGGAAATTGACGTCCCCATGCTAGTTGACATCCGCAAGGCTGCCATCAAAGCTGTCAGCCACGGCGTACACCATTTCAGGTATGTCTTTAGCAACATATTTGAATTCCGATCTGGAGATGCCGGGAATCTTGATTTCGTAAGTGTTGCTCTAACGAGTGAAGTGCTAAAAAAGATTGCAACAAACGTCTAGTGTTTTCATTCTCTTCTTTTTTAGCAAAGGTCTCCCTATGCGTCGTACAAAAAACAGTCTCAAGCCACGAGCAAGTCTGAAACGCCCGCTTTCTCAACTTGCCGTGATCCTTAAAGGTCAAAATAACACCGACCTCCCCCGGGAATACTGGGAAAGGGGATGTCTTTTCAAAAATTTCGCAAATCTCGAATGGCGCAGACTTACGGGAATCTTTCCTGCCACGATGATAGGGAAAACACATCCTCTATATGTGATAGAGGCTTCGGCCTTGCACGAAGTCGTCTGCCCCTGTTCCAGCAAGAATTTCTATGGAAAGGGGACAGAGTATATTCCTAGAGGCAGCGTTCTGGAATATACGGGTGTTGTGATGGACAAAAACTCATTCGTCCTCCGAAACTTCGCCTGCCCCCTCGCTCCGGAAGAACGCTTCGAAGCTTCTCCGCATTTCCTTGGCAGTTTTCCGCCGGAAAAACTGGAGCATGCGAAATGAATCCGATGGATCTTTTCTGCAATGCCCTTTTCAAAGCCCCCCCGCTGCATCAATATTGCCGATCTATCCTGTGGAAAGTCTGGAGCGGCTGCACGCCTGACGACAGACGCATCTTTGCTTCTAATGCCGGTGTTTCCATTGACGATCAGGTGTCGCTGCACAATGCTCTCTTTGATGCCTTCATCGGCTTCATGGGTGAAATGGCAGCGAAGTGGACTGTTAAAGACGCTCCCAAGCTCGCTCGACTCGCATCAATAGATGAAGAAAGCCGCCTCCGACTTGAAAAGGAGCTTCTGTCGAATTATGTGCGCGAATTCTTCTGCAAGGTATTCAAGGAAGAATCCCGCGCCGATGGAAACACCTTCAGCCATCTCTACAGACGTGTTCAGTGCTTTGCCAGGGATTACAGAAAGGAAAGACTTTACGGCACGGGAGCAAACCGTTCCCGGTATTACGCAGGCGCCGGCCTGAGCGACGAAGCCTTTTCAGAAGCGCGTGCGCATTCTGCAAGCAGGCATGATCCCCGTTTTGAAGAAATCCCTCTCCCGCCCGTACCCCCTTTGAAGCAGGAGTTTTACGAGGATTACGGTGAGGGAGCCCGCTTCAGGAGTGAACCGTTCTTGGCGCTACTGGATCATTTCGCAAGTGAGGCGGAGCACCGCGGCCTGGGCCCTGTGATAGAGCTGCGCACCTTCTGCGAATGGCTCAATGACCATTACGCCTTTGTCGAGACAGAGCAGAGGCTAAACGGATCGACTGACAACAGCGGCGAAGATCAGCTCTCGCTCGATCTGCCCTCCGATGAACTTGAACAGGAAGTCATGAGGATTTGCAAGGATGGGGCCGCTCGCCTATTCACCATGATGACTCCCGAACAAAGACGACTCTGCCGCATTTTCTTCGACTATGATTCCTGGCAGGAACGCGCAGAACTCTTGGACATTCCCGATGCGAACAAAGCCAGAAACGAGGTAATTCGGTTCCTGCGCAACTTTCTCTACCCGCAGGTGCTGGCCATGCCCGCACTGGACAGCATAACACGTACTTCCGAACAGGCATGGCAATTATTCAAGCAGACTTTGTATGACATGTGCAAAGAACCTTCGATGCGTCCGTAAACAAGGGCATACTACCTGACGGCTGTATAAGTGCCCCTCAAGCCGCCATGAAATGCAATCGGACAGCACATTGAGGCAATACATATGGTTAGAGAGCTTGATCCCCGCAACGTGGAATGGAAGCGCATGTTGCAGTTGAGAACCTGTCCCCCATTGGAGGATCTGCAACAGGGCGGCCCCGAAGTGGAAATCCATCTTCGCTCCTGCCCCGAATGCCGGGAGCGTCTCGAAGAAGCCAAGGACCTTCTGGCTTTTGACAAGGCCTTCATGAAGGATATGCCGCCCAGGCAGGCAAATCCGGCGCCGGCTTCCGGTCAGGTCTGGCAGCTGATGCGCAGCGCCGTGCCGGGCGGCATTTGCAACAGCCATGGCTGGCACAATCCACCAATGGTCATCGTCCTGCCGGACGAAACGGGAGTGCCCGGCATGCTGCGCGTCGCCCAGATACACGACGCCGGCGAACTCGCCGGGCCCGGGGACTATATGCTCACCGGCATGTTCGCAGACTGTTTCGCCGAAAGCTGGAACACGTGGCCCGCATTTTCCGACAGCATGACCTATGTCGGGGATTGTTCCCCAAAGATTGCCGCGATGGTGTCAGAAGCTGCGAAACAACGCTGCGCGATGCCTGAGGAAGACAGCATTGAATTTTATTTTCGCAGGCAGGAACTCAACATCGGTGCCTTTTACGGTAAAAGCGCAGTCTCGCGCGGGCTAGCCCTTCTTGATGCCGTCGGGGATGCGGAAGAGACCTCACGCCCATTACGAAAAGCCAACATTATCCCCTTCCGTGAATGGATGACCGATCACAAGGTGCTCTTCGCTTCCCAAGCCTATGACGGCTCCATGGCAGCGGCCGCCGCCCCCTTAACCACAACAGGCGCGGCAAAAGCCTTCTTCGGGCAACAACGCCCTGCCCGTGTCAAGCTAGTAATAAATGACGATACCGACAACTTCAGATGGCTTGAGGCTACCATGTCGATTTCCG
>JAFSTJ010000745.1 GCA_017450525.1 Victivallales bacterium
TGATATTGGCCGCAATGTTTGCTTTGCTTCTGGATAGCATTGATGAGATTACAATACAGAAGGCACCTGCGCCGCCTAAACTGGATGGCGTCATCGATGTTGACGAATGGGGTGAACCGCTGCCTTTCCCGTTCAAGGAAATTGTCAGCCTCAAGGAAGCGGAGTATCCGACTGAAGTTCGTATGCAATATGACGATGAATACATCTATGTCGCCTTGAAATGCACTGAAATAATAAGTTCCACGGGCGGCAGCGTCTTCTCCCAGCCCCGCTACGAACTCCGTTTTGGAAAGCTGCCTGAAATCAAGGTTTGGGCTGTAAGCCTGGATGGCATTCAGCGGTATCCTATGAATGGGTGGGAGGCAGTTGGCGCAAATGGAACTGTTGAAGTGCGTATTCCATTGAGGCTTCTGTCAGGATTCAGAATATATTCATGCAATATAGTGCGGGACAATGGCAAGGGCGGTTCTTCCATGTTCCCGATTGGGACACGCAATTACGGCGATCTCGCCTCCATGAAGTCAATCTTTCTTGGCAGCACAGAGGAAATCGCCGAGGCGGAAAAGATGCTGGCGGACAAGCATCTGGCAGAACGTAAGATTGCGGCAGAGTATTACAGGAGATTTATTCGAAAGAAAAAGGCGGAAGTTGTTGGTGCAAATGCAAAAAAACTAGCCATAGCCCCAGCATGGAAGCCATATCGTTTCTTCAGCGGTGCGGATTTCCATTTCATGTTCACTCCCATGTTCGGAAATGTGGCAGGCGTGGAAGCGGGTAGCAAGTTCGTGCCCAATGGAGAAGGAACGCTTCCACTGTTCCAAAGCGCGGCATATCAGGTGCATGCCTGGTATTTGAACAGAGGTTTCAGAGACAAGAAGGAGCCATTGGCCAAACTACTTAACGACCCCGAAAGCAATCCAGCAGGCTACATTTTAAGGAATACAGGCAATCCAATTTCATATTCCACGGAGGGGCTTTACAATACCTTTGAGAATGAGGTCTCCGAGAAGAAGGAAAGCAGGGAGGAATTTGTCCGCAAATATGGTTCTCGCCTGCTTTGCGTGGAGGTCAATGAATCCATCGGTCCCAATGGCGGCGCACCCATGATATTCAAACTGGCGGAGCAGCCCTTGCCTAAAAACAAAAAAGAGGCATACGAACTGATGCGTAAAATCAGTTTCGACCCTGCACGGACTTATATAAGGGACTGGTCCGTGTTCTATCCGGAACTGGCACCATTCCGCGCCCCCACCGCCGCCACTGCGACGGACCACATGTTCCTGAGTTTTGGCTTTGGAATGGCGGGGCAGGAGGCTGGCCCGAAGACACTGGACATGCCATTCTCCCACGCCATTTCACGTGGTGCGGCGCGCCAATATGGCAGGCCCATGCGCTATTTTACCACTACCCATGACACGCAGCTCATGTTCCCTGGCTGCGATAAGTTCGCCAGGCACTACACACACAATACATATCGCTTGGCATTGCGTCCGAATACCAGGCAGTTCTCCATTTCACAGCGTACTGGCGGATTGTGGAGCAACGTGCATGGCCCAAATTACGGCGTCCCAAAAGAGGACTGGCGCCGCTGCTTCATCTACAACTATATGGCTGGCGGCAATCTCTATTATGACGAGAGCGGATATCATTTCATGTACGCCAACTACAATTGGAAGACCATCGAGAAGGAAGATCCCCTTGCTGTGAATCTGCGGGAACCTAAGAAATACCTGTCTGACATGGGCGAAATGATGGCGGACTTCTACGAGCGCATTGTCAGCAAGGAGGACAGGGGTGTTGTCTATGCGCCGATAGCGCTTGTCTGGGATTTGTATCATGGCAATTTCCGCAACTATATGACTATTCCATGGGGATGCATTCCCGCCACCGAAGGCGACCTAATGATGTGGGGCGTGGAGGATGCCTTGTTCCCCAGGTCTGAGCGCATCTACTACAACCGCGGTTTCAGGACTAGCCCCTACGGTGATATCTTCGATGTGGTTACCAACGACGCATCGGCTGATTTCCTGGAAACGTATCCAGTGCTGTTCTTCTGTGGAGATGTGCCGATAGACAAGGCATTTGCCAAAAAACTTGTGGCGTACGTGCGCAAGGGCGGCACTCTCGTTATCAACTGGAAGCAGTTGGAGCCATTCTCATCCCTGTTTCCCAGGGGCTTTGCGGGTGTTAAAGTCACAGGTGAGCGGAAGATCGCAAGATTCAGCTATAGCACGTTTTCAAAGAAACTGCTCACGGAGGAGCAGGATTTCTGCTATACTGGCGTAAAATTGCAGAGGGGCACGCAGGTGGCAGTCTTGACTGCGGACAATAGGCAGGACCCGCTGGTCACGGTCTCGAAATACGGCAAGGGAAAGGTGGTGCTGTCTTTGCCTGACTTCCTCAAGGAGCAATACACGACCAGGATGCTGGAAATATTCAAGGATCTTATGGCTGAACTGAACAGTGAGGCTCTTCCGCTTGTAGTGGAGGGCGATGTCCAGTATCTGGTTCAGCGGAATGAGAAGGGATGGATGGTGTCTTTGTTCAACAACTATGGCTCGGGCTTCAGCAGAACCTGGGACGACCCTCTTAAGAAACCAGACCCGATGTATGATGTCACCGTCACCATCAAGCCAAAATTCAAATATGAAAAGGTGCGCGAATGGTTCACTGGAGGCAAGAAACTGACCTTGAAAGTGCCCGCTGGCGATGTGAGAATAGTGGAAATTGTCAAGCTGAATGCACAGGATGCAAATGATGAAGAGTGGACAGAGGACAGTGATTAGTGAATAGTGGACAGTGGACTGTGGACTGTGGACAGTTTTGTGCGCGGGCGTTTTCGCCCGCGTTTTGCAGACCAAGCCATATCCGCGGCTTTCGCCGCGGACACACAACAGTCCACAGTCCACAGTCCACTGTCCACAGTCCACTGTCCACTGTCCACTGTCCACAAACAACTAAAATAGGAGATTTACGACAATGCGTTGGAATGAGATGACGGCTCGTGAGTTAGTCGAGGCCAGGGATAAATGCGGTGGAGTTTGCATATTGCCGATGGGTTGCATTGAGCGTCACGGCAGCCACCTGCCTGTTGGGATTGATTATATGAAGGCCTGGCATTTCTCGGACATGGCTGCGCAGCTTGAGCCTGTGATGGTTTTCCCTGGCTGGTATTTCGGGAGTTTGAGCGAGGCCAGTTTTGCGCCTGGCACCATTGTGTTCCCGCTGGATCTTTGCGTGGAATGCCTGGAGGCGGTATGCTCCGAAATTGCCAGGAACGGCTACAAGAAAATACTGCTTCTCAATTCCCATGGCGGCAATCCGCCATTGATCAATTATTTCATGCAAAGATTCTGCGAAAAGGACAGGGACTACATGGTTTACTATCCCAGTGCATCCTATATCGGCAAGCGTGGATGGGCTGCAATGAAGAAACTGGCCGATGAGACAGGCGTCACCAACGGGCATGGAGGCGGCTATGAGACAGCGGTCTCAAGATACCTGTTCCCCCAATGCGTCAACGAGGAGATGATGCTGCCTAAAGAACTCAGCGTTGCCGAAAA
Source organism: Victivallales bacterium (assembly GCA_017450525.1). Taxonomy (GTDB): domain Bacteria; phylum Verrucomicrobiota; class Lentisphaeria; order Oligosphaerales; family Oligosphaeraceae; genus RGIG3456. The sequence continues at coordinate 3,564 of JAFSTJ010000745.1, forward strand.
GCGTTTGGGTGCAGTCGAGGAGGCGGGGCTCAAGGTTCCGATATGGTGGTTTGCCGCGCATCCGCACCATTACGGCGGCTATGGCAAGGAGGCCACGGCTGAATATGGCAAGGAAATATGCGAGGCATTTGCTGCCGACATCGCAGATTATGTACGTGTCATCAAGGCGGACAACACGACCCTTGGCATCTTCAAGGAATTCCGCGAGAAAACCAGGAATCCACAGTTGTGAGGCTTGTGTTGTAAAACAATAGGAGAAATGGTCCGTGAATACCATTAATTACAGCTTGAATCAGGAAATACCAATTGTCGCAGAGACTGATGTGCTGGTGGTGGGCGGCGGTCCTGGCGGGCTTTCTGCTGCGGTGATGGCGGCTAAACAGGGCGTGAAGACCTTGCTGGTGGAACGCTATGGATGCCTAGGCGGAATGGCCGTGTTCGGGGAGGTCACGCCCTTCATGTGCAACCACTTCAATCTGCGGGCGATGGACCGTCCTGTGTATGTTGACTGGTGCCGCCGCATGTGGGAATACCATTCAAGCGAAATGCAGCAGAAGGAGCCATTTGACGAGGGATATGCCTGCGGCATGCTCTCCAAGGACGAGGCAATGCTGGCTATGGAGGATTTGGTTCTCAATTCTGGCGCCGAAATACTTTATCATCACACGCTTGTGGACGTGGTGATGCAGGAGGGCCGCGTTGAAGCGGCGGTTTTCCACTCCAAGTCTGGCTTCTGTGCAATCCGCGCCAAGGTGTTTATCGATGCAACTGGTGATGGCGACTTGGCTGTGCTGGCGGGATGCCCATTTGAATTCGGTAATGAAGAGGGCTATTGCCAGCCTATGACAACATGCTTCAAACTTTCAGGCGTAGATTGCTCGCGTATGCCTGACAGGGCGAAAATTAACGAACTCTTTGACAAGGCAAAGACGGAAGGACGCCTCCAATGCCCCAGGCACAATGTGCTGTGGTTCCATGCACCAGAGGAAGATGTCATTCATTTCAATACCACCAGGATTATAATGAAGAGCGGCGTCAATGGACTTGAATTGTCGGAGGCGGAAATCGAGGGCAGGCGTCAGGTGAGGCAGCTGCTGGATTTCTTCCGCAGGGATGTGCCTGGCTTTGAACAGGCCAGGCTGCATTCGATTGCGCATCATGTGGGCGTCAGGGAAAGCAGGCGAATACTGGGCCTTGTTTACCAGACTGCCGATGACTTCAGAAACGTGGCAAAATATCCCGACGGCATTGCCAGGGCCAACTATCCCATTGACATACACAATCCGACTGGGACAGGAACCGTGATGGAGCGCATGAAGGTGGAGGACTGGTATGAAATACGCTATGGCACACTGGTGCCAAGGAACAGCAAGAACCTCCTTATGGGATGCCGCGCAATCTCAATGGACCATGCCCTGCACAGCAGCGCACGCGTCATGCCGATTGTATGCTCAATCGGCCAGGCCGCAGGAATGGCCGCGGCATTGTGCCTGCGCCAGAATTGCACACCAGCAGAACTTGACGGCATTCAAGTGCGCCAGAAACTGGCCGCCGAAGGCGCCTGGCTGTGAAGTAGAGGGGCTTACGTTTTAACGCAGAGACGCAGAGTTTTTTAACGCAGAGGCGCAGAGGCGCAGAGGCGCAGAGGTTTTTAACGCAACGCTCTGTTCCACAAGAGAGCAGGTATTTGAGAGCCGCATTAGCGGCGATGGAAATCCGTCGCCGCTAACGCGGCTCCTTGCAAGTGCCTATCCTCTTGGGAAAACATAGCATTATGCAAATAATAGATTCTGTCAATATGACCAGAAATCTTGCCGTGAAAGGGGCCGCAGAGCGGCCAAATATGAATAACCCCACGCGCTTCAACGCTGCGCGCGTGGTGTGTGCCACACTAGATACTTTGGCCCAGGGAGGCGAACTGCCCATTATATGCCATAATGGGGAACAGAGCGACACAATAAAAAGTAATATTCAGACAAACTAAAAGCCCAATTGGATTCTAGTTGCTTGCCGTGAAATTTCTTCAGAAACAGGCATGACAAATGTGAATGTGTGCGTATTAGCTTCAGCGCAAATCCAATTCCCTATTTTTTCGTCTTTCTCAAATAAGTGGATGGTATTCAGTTTTTCACCCCACAGAGAAACAGATAGCCTACATGTAGGAGGTTCCTCCTCTTCGTTTATGCAATGAGATTTGCCGTTACTATCAA
>JAFSTJ010000746.1 GCA_017450525.1 Victivallales bacterium
GGTTGCAAATGGAAGTGGCGCATCTATTTGCGGCAGCCAGGGATTGCGGGATTGCTTGCAGGCGGCAATCAAGTGTTGCCTCCAGTTCGCCTTGCTTTCCTCTGGCTTGGACACGCTGTATTTGCAGATGATGGGCGTGATTCGCGATATGCCAAGTTCAGTTGCTTCTTTCAGCAGCAAATCCATGTTTTTGCCTTTGGGAGGCGCAATATACAAGCGCAGGGCAGGGCGGGGCGGGGGAACGCTTATGGCATTGTCAATTCTGCATTCCACGTTGCAATTGCGCCCATGCATTTCAAGGTGCTGAACTATCGCCTCCGCTGAAATGCCCTTGCCATTGATGAGAGTGATGGCATCGCCTGCTTCAAGGCGCAGTACCTTTGCCAGGTGCAGAGCCTCGTCCTGGGGTAGCGTCAACTGCGTGGAATCCTGCCGCAGTTCCTCGCATAAGAATACGTGATGGCTCATGCTTTTGGCACCAGTTTGAAAAGACCCACGCCATTGGAGGCCTTCAGATAAACCCAGGTGCCAGCCTCTGGCGCGATGTGGACCTCATCCGCAGTGGCGTGGTTTTCCACGTTTGCCTTGCATTTTGCAAAACTGCTGCCAACTGTGATAAGCCTGTCGTTCTTGAAAAGGGACTGCGCCAGTTCCAGCGCCTGTTCATGCAGGGGAACTTCTGCATCGCCGATTTCACGCATATCGCCGATTATGACGATGCGCTTGCTGCCTTTGGAGATTTCATCGAACCACTTCAAGCCAGCGCTCATGCTATTGGGATTTGCGTTGTATGCGTCATTTACCCAGAATACGCCGTTGATGTTGCTCACTGCTTGCCTTGCGCCTGGCAGTTTGCAGTTGGCAAGCACCTTGGCCGCCTCTTGCAGTGGCAGTCCATTGGCAATGCCCAATGCCGCCGCGGCCGCCGCGTTGCATGCCTGCTCTTCGCCGCCTATGCCCCAGACGACTTCTGCCTTTTCACCAGTGTCCTTTCGAGCAAGTGTCAACGCATAGCCAAAGCCGTCCTGTGTCTTGCGTATGCCGCCGTAAATTGCCCTGATATCAGCACCTTCCTGGAGGCCGAATGTGATGATTTTTCTGCCATTTGCATGCTTGAGCAGGATGTCATAGCCAGGACATTGGTATGGGACAATGCAGATGCCGTCCTGCGGCAGAGCCTGGTAGATGTCTCCTTTTTCCTCGGCGACGCCATTTAGATCCTTGAAGAACTCCAGATGGGCGGCACCAATGCAAGTTATGAGGGCTATGTCTGGCTTGACTACGGCTGCCAGCCTGGCAATTTCGCCTGGATGGTTGCTGCCTGTTTCAATGACCATTGCCTTTGTGTCCTGAGTCAGACGCAGCAGGTTTCTTGGCACGCCGAAGAAATTGTTGGTGTTGCCTTCGGTTTTGACCACTGCATTTGGATAGATTGCCTCCATAATGGCGGCGCACATTTCCTTTGTGCTGGTCTTTCCACAACTGCCTGTTATGCCGACGGCCTTGATGCCTGCGAATTGCTGGCGATGGGCGTTTGCCAGTTGGTGGAACGCGGTCATGGCGTCTTCCACCAGAAGATAGCCAGTCCCCAATTTGCTGAGTTTTTCCACAAGGGCATCATCTGGCTTGCGTTGTGAGATGACAAGGGCGGCGCCCGCCTCAGCCGCAGTGCCGATGTAGTTGTAGCCATCGGTCAGTTCGCCTGGTAGCGCGACGAAGATGTCACCTTGGCGCAGTTTGCGGGTGTCATCCTGCAAGTTGGGGTTGGATAACTCGGCCTTTGGCGGCAGGACATATTCCCCTTTGCTTATGTCTGCGATGTTTTGCTTGTTGAAAATTGTGCTCATCTTTTGTGTTAATGTGGACGCCGATTATTATGTGGGCGCCGAGGCGTGCCTCTTGCTTACCTTACGGTGCGGGTGTCCCTGTACCAATCCCAGAAGTTCTTTAGGTATTCCAGTTGTTCCTTGTGGTCCAGTTTGCAGAACCAGCCATTGTTGAGGATGCACCAGCCATCCAGTGTGCCTGCGTCAAGCCATTTTGCAAAGTGCTTGCACTGCAACTTCATCTGGTCCATGGGCTGTGGAACGCTTCCATCGCCGTATGCATGGAGGAATTGGCCCTGGATGAAGTCCTTTCCCTCGAATACCTCACGCCATTGGCGGAGCGTATCCTCATACAGGGAGTTCCAGAAGTAGTCTGATGAATTCCAGGCCCAAATCGCCGTGCCGTCAATGTACGGGAGGAATGGAATAGCGTCCTGAGGTTTCTGGGTGGTGTAGTATTGTACCACATACAACTTGAGATTCGGATTCGCGGAGACCAGGGCCTCCTTGATTTCCTTTACCTCTTCAGGCGAAATGTTTCTGCTTGGGCTGGTGGGCGAGCGGAAGTCGTCAATGATGGCGCCTTTTATGTTGGGATGCTCAAGTGAGAAACGAGTCACTTTTTCAGCGGATTCCTTGTATTGTAGTTCCCAGCCGCCCCGACCAGGACCGTTCTTCTCAATGTGGGTGAGACCAACGAATATGTTCTCGCAGTCCTTGATGAAGTTGTACTGCTTCTCGTTTATGTACTCCTGGCCGTGAAGTGGATTCATCCAGAAGAGGCTGCCGCATTTAAGCATGGAAATTGCAGTTTCGGCGCTGCAACTGGTGGAACCGTCCACAAACATCATTTTGCCTGGAATCTTGTCTTCCAGAACATAGCCCCACAGCCAGAATCTTTTGTCAAACTTGTTCATTGTATCTCCTTTATTTCAGCAATTCGAATTCGTAGAGTTCGATATCCTTCTTTGTGAATTCCAGGCGTATCTTGACTGTCCTCAGCGTCTTGCCGAAGTCCAGTTCCAGGTCATATTTGCCAGTTGAAGTGCGCTTCGCCTCTGGAACAACCCATTTGCCGAACTTCCAGATTTTCAGCGTCAGATCCTGTATGTCATGGCCATAAATGCGAGCCTTGGTGAACTGTGGAACCTCGTCCGTGAACGACATTTCATACCAGGCGGTCTTGAAGTCTATGTTGTGGGGTTCCCAGGCGTCAACCATGATATTGCCGTCGAACATCTTGTCCTGCTGTTCCAATGGGCGTATGCGGGTGTAGGGCTTGCTCGGTGGAAAGTCCACTTCGATGGTGCGGGCCTTTCCGAACAGGATGTTACCACGATGGGTGCGCTCGTATTCTGCCTTGTCGATTGCCGCCCTTACATCCGCCTCTGATGGGAGTTTGCTTTCTTCCTTTTCCGAAGTCAGAACATAGACCTCGTATGGCTTCAGCGACAGGGAGACCTTGCCCTTGCTGGGCTTGATTACATCATTGGAGCGGAAGCGGAACAACTGCTTGCACTTTGTCTCGAAGGTGTATTCCTTGGGTTCGTTATAGACATTGCATATCACATACATTGTCTTCTTGCCGTTCACGAACATGCGTCCTTCGTCGCCAGGCAGGCGCTTCTGTACTGGTGAGGTGATGTAGTCGTTCAAATAGTACAGCGAGTTGTAGATGAAGTCGCATCCCAGATTGACGCCTGGACTTGAGAAGTGATCGTACCAGATATAGGGTGTGATGCCCTGGGCGCCATGTACCACGCTGGACCATACGCTGACATTGGTTTCGTCAAAGGTAGGATAGTCCGCAAACACGTTGTTGAAGGAGTAGGAGTGCACCTGTGGTGTCAGCATCAATGCCTTGTCAGGCCTGTTGAGTTTCTCTACGCTGGCGCACATGTCCCTGAGGCGCTGCGGTGTGCATCCATATAGGCGTTCTCCGCTGGGCATCACGGATGGGCTCAGGTAGGGGTGCGGGTTGATGATGTCGCAGCAGTCGATGTATCTTACGGGGTCTCTGGAGATGATGACCACCAGGCGTGTTGGGTCAAGCTCCTTGATGTACCTGTAGAGGTGCTTCAGGTAGATTGGAGAGAGACCGCGGCATTCAGGTTCGTCGGAGAGGTAGTATGAGTACACTGGATTGTCCTTGGTGGCTTCGATTGCCTTTTTGGTGGCGTCCAGCACTTTCTGTGAGGGCTTGCGGTCGAATACGATTTCCTCTTTTTCGATGTTGTAGTTCAGCAGGCGTCCTGGATCCAGTGTTTTCCAAGGAATGAGGGTGATTGGATGCTTGGAGGCGGTGGTTGGGAATTTCTCCAGTACTGCCTTTGACGTAATCCATCCAGGACCGCCGTACCATCCCAGTTGGTATTGCGCTTTGCCAGCCACGATGATTTTGCTGTCCCGTATCCAGGCGCGGGCGTTGTTGACATGCTTGACAACAGTATTGATGTCACCTACTGAAAGCGGAATGTCAAACATTTCTTTTGCCACATTCACCTTGAACGAGGCAAGGCCGTTTTTGACGGGTAGTTTGTATGCCTTGCCAGCCACCGTCAGGGTGACTTCTTTTTCAGCAGTGTTCACCTTGACGTTGCCAGCCAGCCAACTTGTGTCCTCAC
>JAFSTJ010000747.1 GCA_017450525.1 Victivallales bacterium
GAGACAACAGACAGGGAGACGCCGCAGTCCCTTGCAATGTCCTTTAATGTGATTGTCTTCGTCTGACCACCCATTGGCTCGCCTATTTTAGTATTTCATGCATTTACCGCTAATTATACCAAAGAAAACCATTATCGCAAGCGCTTGTGATGAATTTTCTCGGCACTGTCAAAGAAGGTTAAAAAGGGAGTGTCAATGACGCAAAAATAACTCGGATGTTTTGCTTTTCAGACGATGTTATTTCGGTTCAATGGCTGTGTTCCATACCTTGAGTTCGCTGATGGTGGCGCTGTCATTCCAAGCAGGGCACTTTATCCACTTGTCCTGGAAAGGACCGATGAACAAATCATTGTATTTTGGTGTGATAGGCGGCATGGGGCCTTCCCCTATGAGTTCCCCGTCCAAATAGCCTCGAACGGTCTTGCCGTCCCACACGGCAGTTGCCGTATATTCCTTGCCGAAGTCCAGCACCTGCTTGCTGTTCAGCAGCGCACCCTCTTTTTTGATTGGGTGGTAGAATGTGATTGCCAATTTGGGTTGTTTGCCGCCGTTGATTGTGAATGCCAGGGACGCCAGACTTGACGGTCTGAGCATGACCAGATTTTTGGGAACTTTGGCTTCCGCGGATTTCGCCTCAATGCAGAATCTGAATGAAATTGCACCCTGTTTGCCTGCCAGCTTGTCCGCAGGGAAGCGTACTCCGGTGTTTTCGCTGCCGAAGCGCAGCGCACCATTGTCAATATTGCCTTTGACATCGGCAAATTGCCCGTACACGGGGATTTGCCTGCCTTTGCTGAAGTCGGCGTGAAGCGTCAAGCCCGCAGGTCTGATACGGCAGTATGCCACTCCCAGCCATGGTATGTTGTTAATGGGGCCATTGCCTGTGTTGACTAGGCGAAGTGTATGCTCTCCTGCTTCAAGCCGCTCCATGGGAAGTGGATATTGGCGGACGCCCCAGTTGTTGTCTGGAAAGTCAACTTTGCCTGCGAACACGCTCTGCCCGTCAAGTTCAATGGTGACTGGCGCCTTGCTGTTGGCTACATCATCGCACATTGCGCCCAGTTCAAGGACTGGCGCCTGCATTGCCTTGTCCAGTTGCAACTTGACGTTCATTTCGTTTTTGCCGCTGCGTGTGCCGTAGATGATTCTTATTGGCTCGTTCAGATGCCAGGAACTGCGCAGGACACCGCCAGAGAAGGCCTTGCCATCGGAGAATGCAGTGCTTGCCTCTGGATTGAATGGAGCGGCAAGCGCAGGCCTGACCTCGCGGTGCAATGGCTTTGCTGCTGGCAATGTCTTCACCAACTTGCGGCCTGGTATGTTGAAGGCGGCATCGTCTCCGCTGCTTAGGTAAAGCACAAGATGCCTGTATATCTCTGGTATTTCGACAATGATTCTGTCGCCTTTGCGCGTAAACGGCCATTCCATCATCTCATCGAAATCGACGCTGAAGAGATATGCCTTCTTTGTGGCGGGGGCAAGGACGTCCAGCGTCATGGGCCTGCCTTTGTCGGGACGCGCCTCCGCTACCGAAGGAAAGTCGTATGTGTTTTGCAAGGGTTGCAGACCGCCCTTTGCTCGCATGGACTGGAAATTGAGCATCTGCAACTGGATGCCCTTTGCCTTGCCATTGTCCTGCCTGTATGCCTCGACTAGCACACCAGACGGGAAGTTGTCCGCCTTGAAAATGACATTGTTATTGTAGGCATTGGCAATTTTAGCCAGCAATGCGCTCCACTGTGGATTGCGCTGGTCTTTCCATTCCTGGCCTGGCTTGATGAGGTTTGTGTTGTAGAAGTGGAAGAAACTGCAGCGTTCAGGCGAACCCGCAAAATAGACAATTCTCCCTTTACCGACTTTGCGTGCAAGGATACCAGGATGGGAACTGCCGTCCTTAGCGATGAATGAGCCAAGTGTCTCCACATCCTTTGCGATGTTCTTCAGTTTTATTATGCGCTTGGTGTAAGGAAGTTGCCCCGTTGTGTTGCCTGTTACGGGATTGGCCTTGGGAATGTCCAGAAACTTGCCTGACGGGATTTCGCCCGCATAGTCGAAGCCCAGCAACTTGGCTGAAGCAAAGTTTTCCAGTTTGCCGCCGATGTCATCTGCCCTGGAGAAGTCCCCTGATGTGATGAGAGTGCCGCCTGCGCGGACAAACTTTTCAAGTTCCGCAAGTCCTTCCTTGGTCCATGCCTGAGCATTCATGGCAATGACCGTGTCTGCTTTTTTGCGGAGTGCCATGCCGTCCTTGAAATCCATGTCGGTGATAACTTTGTATGGAATGTTATTGTCTGTCAGCGCATTTGCCAATCCCATTACACCCAGTTCCCATTCCGAACTGCCGAAGGCGTTGAAGTTTCTGCAATTGGAGGAGTTGTAAATCGCCACATTTGCGGCTGGATGCACATCTGTCAGCAGAGCCTCGTGCTCCACTTCCCATTGCAGCAAGGGCCTCCAGCCAAAGTCCTGCTTTTCAAGTTGCCACCACCACTGGCGTGTGCCTGTAAAAATGCCCAGCATTCCAGTGAGCATGTCAGCGAAACTGTCCTTTCCATAGAACAGCACCCATGGCGCATTGCCCGTATGCTCGGCGATGCCATGCAGGAATTTCAACTCGAATATCACAAGAGGGTGGTATTTTGCGTAGTCCAGACCATGGGGCATGCTTTCAAGGCCCACGGAATCCGCGTATGTCGCTAGATTGCTTGGTTCCAGTGCAAAGGAATAGTAGTTGTAGCTGGTGGTGTTGTTGCACTGGTACGCGGAGAACACGGCCTGGCTGTTTAGGCTCTTGAGGAGCCTGCGGCACTGCTGTTGCCGCTCCAGTACCTTTTCACCGCGCCATTTGCGCCAGCGCCTGAGCGCTTCTGGCTGCCTTTGACCCCAACCCTTGAACTGCCCGTTCGGCGGAAGTTCATAGCCTGTGTCCTTGTGAAATTTGTCTCGGCATGATGCGCAGCCGCAGAGATACGGTGCGAAGAACTGTATCTCGTCTATCATCACTGCATCGGCTGGCGATTCCCGCAGCAGTCTTTCAAGACGCGCGAACCACAGGTCCCAGAATGCATCGTTGTTGATGCAGGTGTTGCCTGTGCCGTAGGTGTTTGTGTCGGTCTTGCCTGTGTTGAGGTTGATGGCCGCCCAGTCAGGATGCTTTGCCAAAAGAGCCTGCGGCACCATGGTGCAGGTGACATGGTGCATCGTCTGCATTCCATGTTTGTGCACGGCCTGGAAGAATATCTTTGTGTCACGTATGATCTGGTCTATGGGACGCCTTGACTCTTTGTTTGCCTCCTCTGGCACCAGGTCGACGATGAGCATGCGGTATTTGTCTCCCAGCACCATGTTGAAGCCTGCGTCCTTGTACCACTTCGCCTCCTTGTCCGCCGTTGCCTCGGTGATGCCCTTTGGCACATAGAAGAAGCCCATGCGATACGCCTGTAGACGCTCTTTGGGCGTTGGCAGCAGTTGGTTTGGCAAATTGCTTCGGAAGTCCTGGAACCCGATTACATTGTCCCTGGTCTCGTAGTATTTGTCATTTGCAAAGAGAGATGCTATGACGCCGAAGGCAAGGAGGATTATACGTTGGAATTTCATAAGCTGTTTATGTGAGCGCCGAAGCGGCGCTCACTCAGGTTGGTCAATTTTACAGAGTAAAGTCCCTGACGTTCCGCTCTGGTTGGCCAACCTGTGCTTTATCCAACAGGCAAAAACAAAAAGGTTGGTCAACCTGAGTGAGCGCCGCTTCGGCGCTCACATTGGAGGTTATGCATTACGGCGCCCAGAATGTGCCGCGCTTTGCGCCATAGTGGTTGCTGGCCCACCAGAGGTCATTCTGCAGCGAATATCCGCTGCTTGGCAAGCCGCACTTGTATGGATTGACAGTTGCATCGTAGTCGAACTGGGATATTGCGCAGGATGTGCGGTATGGCTCCACGTGCCCGTCCAGAAAAGCGCAGTTGATGCAGGATGAATGGCGAGAGGCTATGCTGCCGATGGTCTGGTCTGCCACTGTTGCGTTTGTCCAGTTGTATCCGATGAGGTAGAAGCCGAACTTTGTGCCAGGAAGGATGGAGTCGGCAAAGTTCATTGTGATAGCGGGGTTAATCGCCTGTGATGGGCGGAAGCCTTTGCGGGAGACTAGTCCCAGTTCCTGCCCCATTCCATATTTTATGCGGTTGGTGTACCACTGTCCATACTGCTTGGTGTTGATGAGGCTTGTGTTCCAGGTATTGATGATTTCGTCGCTGCTTGAAAGTGGGGTGGGGCAGCTATAGACCTTCGGGTCAATTCCATTATAAAGGAAAAGCAAACCGCTCCATGATATATAGTAGTCCTTGTAGTTCACATAATATGGCGCGATGCATTCGTCATAGTCCATTGCATAGAGGTGCGATGTGGTGGCAATCTGCTTCAGGTTGTTGACGCACTGTGTGGCGCGTGCCTTGTCCCTTGCCTTGCTCAATGCGGGTAGCAGCATAGCCGCCAGAATTGCTATAATTGCTATAACAACCAGCAACTCGATCAATGTGAAACGTCTCTTCATCTTTTGCTCCTTTGGGGATTTTGTCTATATGTTTTTATCTTGTCTATATTTCTGTAAATTATAGCAAAATAAAATTGGCTGTCAATGCCCGTGATAAAAAATTGGTGATAGTGTAAAATCCAAAATGTCATCTATATTAGGCCGCGAGCAGAATAGTTGTTGAGGTCATTCAAGGTGTCCCCAGAGTAATTCCGCAAAGGCTCCGTTCATCCGCCACAGAGCCATAAAACAACCCAACAGGACATTCACAAATACCTATGATTCAAGATTCCGATTATCCGCGTTCCCCAGTCGAGAAAAATGAGTGGAAATTGACATTCTGCGATGATTTTGATGTGCCAGTGCTGGACGATATGTACTGGTTTCCCGCCTACCGTTCTGGTAGGAAGGAGTATTTCAAAAGGATTGGGCATCCTAGCCGCTGGCAGAACCACAATGCTTGCTATGAGGTGGCGGACAGTTTGCTGAAACTGAAGATCACGCCTACGCTTCCAGTTCGCCAGAATCCCCTTGACAGATGCGTGAGCTGCGTATGCACATCCGACCACCGTTTCGGAAAAACGACGGACCAGGTACAGATCCTCGAGAAGTTCGCACAGGAATTCGGGCGCTTTGAAGCACGGTGTCGCTGTCCTTCGGCAAAAGGCGGTATGATGAGCGCATTCTGGCTACATCACACCGACCCTTTGCACCAGGAATATACGCCAGAGGGCGAAAAGCGAGTGAACTGTGGCGAAAAACTGGAAATAGACATCTTTGAGAATCTTGGCAAAGAGATACGGCCTGCAAGATCAGTTGCCCGCATGACGTTGCATTACGCCCCTGATGCACATTACGTGCCAGTGCTTCCAGTGGATTTCTCAACGCATTTCCACGAATTCGCGGCGGAATGGGACCCTGATACTGTAGGATGGTTCGTGGATGGCGAGGAGGTGGCGCGC
>JAFSTJ010000748.1 GCA_017450525.1 Victivallales bacterium
AAAAGGAGCAATAAAATGAAGAAAACCGTACTATCTCTGGTCATCGGAGCAATTCTTTCACTCACAGCGGCCGAGGTTATTCTTGACAGCAATTCCAGCGAAATCTGGGATAAAAAGAACCTGGGCGAAACCCCAAATATCGTAAGGGCTGGTTATGCGATTGTTTATGGGACTCAGTTCATCCCAGTAAAGGCTGGCACCAAGTACACGGTCTCTGGCGAATTCAAACTGCCAGAAGACCTAAAAAATACAGTCTCACTTTACTTTGGATTCATGCCATTCACTGCTGAAGGAAAGCCAATCTCATTCGCTTCAATATTCTTGCAATCCAATGTACTGGGCACTTTGGCCGAGGAAATCAAGCCAGGGGACAAAAAGGCGCTCGTCAAAGACACAAAAGACTGGAAAATCTTGCCATATTCTCAACTGGCATTCAATGCAAAAGCCGACAAGTCGGACCTGCCAAACTTTAATCTTTCACCAGCAATACTTCCCAAGGAATCCACACTCAAGGAAGACGGCACTCTCGAACTTGTTTTCAAGGACCCATCCAAGAAGGCTTATCCTGCGGGAACACCTGTCCGCCTCCATCGTGCAGGAAACACCTACGTTTATGCAGGAACCACAAAAAAGAAAGGCGAATGGGTGAAATTCACCAAGACATTCACCTCATTCTACAAGGGATGCACACAGTTCAAACTGGGCGTAAATGTGACTGGCCCCAAAAGCAACATCGAATACAAGAACATCAGCGTTACTGCTGAATAGGAGTTGGAGGTAGCCAGCGCGTCCCGCGCTGGCTACCCCCATCTACTCAATGTGCACAATAGCATACGCCTTCAGAAACTCTTTAGGCAAGGTGACTTCTGATTTGCCGACGACATTCTTCACAGCAAGCGGCTTTCTTCCAGCAAAATCAGGTGAAACTGCGTATGCCTTTTTCACAGAACTGTCACGAATAATAAACGTGACATCCTCGTTGAGCGTTGGCCAGGCATCTTTGTGCAAACCGCCTATGAGCATCTGCCCTTTCTCCAATTCCGTGCCAGTGGCATTGAGGAAATGCGCCACATAGCCGCCAGAATTGCGGTAATACAATTCGGAATGCACCAGGCGCGGCGCCTTGACCTGCCATACTGCCGCTGGCTGCGCAACTTGGCAGAAAAGCCGCTGGAAATATTTCTCCAACTCCCTGTTCCATTTGTATGGCCACTGGTTCTTGACCTGGCACTCATGCACGAAAAATTCAGCTGGGATACAAGTCGCACTATAGTAGATTTTCCCTTTTTGATACATCTTTCCCACAATAAGCGGCACCTTGCATCCGTCATCAAGCGCAGTTCCCTCCAGTAGGATTTCATCGGCATTTATGTTGCCGCGCAACTTGTAGAAAAGATAGTATTTTGCCTCTTTGTCATCAAGCGTGACTTCCTCTTCCCCTGGCTGATTCACAGCCTTGAGCTTGTGGAAATGAGGATATGGCGAAAAGCCGAACACATCCGCAAAGCCCCAGGTTCCACGCCTATTGCCCCACTGGTTGTTCAGGCCTGAGACCGTGCTCAACAACACAGTGCCACCCTGGGCCGCAAAGGCCTTGATGACCTTGATGTCCTCATCGTTCAGGCAAGACGCAGAGATCACAAACAGCACCTTGTATCTCTTCATTGTCTCGGCATTATGCAGCGCCCTGGGTTCTATTATGTCGTATGGTATATGGCAATTCTGGAACATCTGTGCAAAGCCGCCGAATTCATCCTCGTAGGTAATGCCCGTATTGTAGTCCCTGCTGTCGGGATGAAGCAGAATCGCCGCCTGGGCCGCATGAACAGAGCTTTGCGTCGCCTCATTATCCTTGCTTGCTCCAAAAGCCAGGAAATCCGTGCCGCCTTCAGGGCGTGAGGATATGCCATCCACCATCGGGCTTTGCTGAAGCATATTGCTCACCGCCCAGCAGAAATAATAGACGTCCCAATTGCCAGTATAATACCACACCCAAATCGGAGGGGTATTGTATCCAATGCAGAACATATTGAAAATCTTGCGATAGACAAACAGGCTTCTGGCATTGTAATAGGGATTGCGCGGCATCACCTCCGACCCGAATAGAGCTATGCCCCGTGCCTGCTCCAGCAGATCAAATGGCAGATTTATGCCAGGCAGACTTTGCAGCTGCTCCCTGTGGGTGCAGTATGTGGAGAGAAACATGTCAGGTGCCACATCCATGACATCATGCCGCAGCCCAATCCACCAGTTAGCCATGTTCACCTTGCGCCAGGTGAACCACATCTTGCGCAAGTCGCTTTTGTAGTTGTTCAGGCGTGAGTCCAATTCGTTCATTGGCAGCTGCCAATTGGTGTCGCGTTCAAATGCCTCACGGCATGAGAAGCAGAGGCAACCGTGACGATAGTAGGAAAGCTCATCTATCTGAAATCCATCAATTTTGCTTACTTTCAGTATGTTCTTTAGATATTTCCTGTAGGTGCGAGTGAAGTTCTCGTTGCTTAGGCAGAAGTGCGGCGTGGGCGCACCGTCATAAATGCACACAGCCATCTCCCCTGCCCGTTCAGCCATAACGCGAAGCCCCTGCTCCCAGTTTTCCATAAATGTCGCGTCATGATGGTCTATGACCTTTATTCCAGCCTTGTGCGCCGCCTCGGCAAAGACCTTGAGGTCATCGGCATTCTGCTCTAGTCGTCCAGGGAAACCTTGCCGCCCATGTATTCCGCTGATCATGAACACATTGACACCGTTCTTTTTGCTCTCTTCAATCAGGCGTTGCATCCGAACAGGATCGCGGTATTCATCGAGTGCGCCTCGCACGCCATTCACAGTGCGCATATTGACGTGACGGCTCCAGGCCATCTTATCAGAACTCATGTCAACCTTGTCCACTGGTCGAGGCAAGGTCTTTGGCGGGCGGCTTGTCTCCTGCCCAGGGGCAGGCATATTTATGATTTTTACAGCAGCCTCCAGCTTAAGGGGACGCTGATAATCCTCGCTATGGAATGCATTTGCAGGTTCAAAGCCATTGGTAAACCAGAAAGCACGCTGAAAACTGAAATCCTCCTTTTCGCTGATGAAATACTGCACACTTACTGTTGAAAGGATGAAATCGCCAGTGAACTTGATTTCCGCGCTGTCGCCATTGATCCAGACTGGGACCGTGACCATTGCAATCTTGCCAGAAGGAACAGAAAGTTTTTCAAGGTAAGTCCGCCCATTGATGTCCAAGGCAAAATTGTTTGCAGTATTGTTGCTGTTGCCCATATAAAGGCAGAAAAGATAAAGCCCCTTTCCTGGAAGCCTGTACCGCAGGACGCCGTCGCTGCCAGCAACATGGCTGTAAAGCGCCCCCTCCGAGCCAGTGACCTTTCGCAGCTTATCTCCAGCCATCCAGCCGCGTTTGCCTGCGGCATCATATTTTGCAGTGTCAAGATGCTGGTATTGTCTGCCAGTCTTCTCCGCGCCGAAGCTGTCGTAGAAAAGCGGCGTGACATGCTGGTTGTAGTGGTAATGAGGCAGTACATGTATCCTGCTGAAATCATCTATGCCGCCTTCACGCAGGACGATTTTCGCGCCAGTAAAGCCACCTTCCTCTCTTGTGTCGCTGCCACAGAGCACATTCAGTACATCACCCTGATAGTCAAGGCGTGCAAAACCATAGATCACACCGACTGGATATTGCGGGCATGGATTTGTGGGGCCTATGGGGTCAAAGTCAAAAATTACCTTTTTGCCCTTGCCTCCATCCAGTGCAAGGAAGCGCCACAGCTGATTAAGCAAAACGCCTTTTTCCAGCTTGGCATCAAACACACCGCTTCTGAAATTATGTCCAGAACGTGAAACTCCCGTCACCCCTTTGAATGTGGTGTTCTGAAATCTCTCCAGCGGCAATGACATCCGCAGCTGGCGCTTGGAGTATTTAGGCCAGGCAGGCGCCTCCCCCAAAATAGAAATCTCCACACTGCCGCCATCATGAGGCAAAACCACTTCCATCCTGTAACGTGATTCGTATTCCTCGCTCCAGACATTCCAGACTTTGGTGCCGTCAGGCAATAGCTTTTCATCTGACTTCAGAGAAATAGCAACACCATCCTCCGCAACCAAGGCAGCAATGTCCCTCAACAATATCTCGCCTCTATGTTTGACAAGA
>JAFSTJ010000749.1 GCA_017450525.1 Victivallales bacterium
CGGGGGAACATAAAGTATCAGAAAAGTGATCTTGTCAGATTTTGTGATTTTCTTCAACACTCTGTCCCCCATTGGAATGTTTTTGGGACTAATGGGACTAATGGGACCAAGGCTAACTAATTTTCCCCTTAGTCCCTTCGGAAAATTTATGTGGGTATCTGTGGATTTTTATTGTAATAGGGTATTGCTTTTTTGTTTATAGTTTAGTAAAATTTCATACAGTTTGTAAATTGATTTCATAAGATTATTCATACCAACAACATTTGGAGCAACACAATGAGACGCAAGAATTTTACATTGATTGAATTATTGGTCGTCATAGCGATAATCGCCATACTTGCGGCGATGCTTCTACCCGCGTTGAGCAAGGCGAGGGAGAAGGCAAGAAGCATTTCCTGCACGAATCTTCTGAAGCAATATGTATTGATACACGCAACTTATGCCATGGAAAATGAAGATTATGTGGGGCTTGTATATCAGGATGGCAAATCCACTGCCTACTTCTATCAAACAAGGAAATATCTTGAAGATCACGAAATCTATACTTGTCCCAGTGGCAGGAAGTCATCCAACGTGAAGTACTACAGTTATGGATGCAAAAAGGCAATGCCGAATGATGCTCTGCTCAAGGCCAGTTACTATGACAGGGCTCCATACGGAGACAATGACAGATTGATACTCCTGAAGTCAAAGCTGGTTACAGTTCCCTCAGATTACTTCATTAATGTTGACACCAGAACCAGCAATAATGACTATATTGAGATGATGTGCTACATGCACTATGTATCGTCCTCACCTAGCGGTGGTCAGCCAGCTCTAGTTCATTCTGGAAAAATGAACATGAACTTTCTTGATGGGCATGTTGGTTCTCTTACTTACGGAGAATATGTGGATGTGGCTCTAAGCGAGTATTGTTCTCCCAACTATGGTTTCGTATGCTGGCGGGATGAGAATAATATTCTGTACAAAAAATACCTGAAATTCAAGGGGAATTATTAATTCATAGATCAACTAATTGATGTTGGCACCATGGATTGTTTAAGAAGGATTTGCCTTGCGTTTTCCGTCATACTTCTGGTCATTGCATTGCATGCCCAGGATCTGATTAAGATGGGTTCCATCAACGACATTGATGAAAAGACGTTCAGGCAGGAATGCCATTTGAATGGCGGCAAAATCACCTTGTTCACCGAAGACCTGACCTGGAACAAGTGCGGCAAGTTCGAGTTGGTAAAAATCGCCAAGGACAAATATGAAGTGGCGCATGCCTCTCTCTTTATCGGGGGAACCAAGGTAGTGGGTTTCCCATGCAAGCCAGAAACCGTATATGAATACTCAATAGACATAAAGGGCGACGCACCAAACCTGAGCATCAAAGGCGCTGGATGGGACAAGGGAAAGACCTTCTACCAGTATAAGACTTTCAACCCCAAAAAAGTCATACCCACAAAGGAGTGGGTCAACATAAAAGGCGAATTCAAGACAAGCCGCGAGACAGAGAGGGCTGCCTTGTTCCTGCAATTCTGGGAATCCACTGAATGGGGACCCCTCCATTTTAAAATCGGAGACTATGTCCTGTTTGACAATATTGTCGTCAAGGAAAAATCAATTGCCAATCTGACGCAAAGTTTCCCTGCCGAAAATGCGCCATTGAAGATAGTCAAAATCGCCAGCACGGCCAACTGCACTCTAAAGGACTTCGTTGTTCACCGTTCATATTTGCCCACCAAGGCGGCCAGTTCCGTCAATATTACCTCCGACAAGGATGGCATCAACCTGAAAATCAAATGCCAGGAACCAGAAAAGGTGACTTCCACCGACGAACAGGACCTCTGGAAAGGGGATGTGGTGGAAATATTCTTCGGTCCAGCCCCAAACAAGAATGACAGGCAGCTCACTCAATTCGTCATCGCACCAAATGGAAGAATCTGGACTGGACGCGGCTTGACTGGCCAGACAAACGAGGTGTGGAAGCACAACGCAAAAATCACTGCCGATGGTTGGGAAATAGAAGCATCAATCCCATTCTCCTCACTGGGATGGGACAAGCCCAAGGACGGTGAACAGATAGCATTCAATGTGGGGCGGCAAAGAGTGGCGGCAAAGGAAGTTCAGACATGGTCCAAGGTGAGGACTAGTTTCCATGACGTGGCCAACTTCAGCCTCCTTCAATTGGGACCATATCCAGAAAACATGAGCAGGGAGCAATATGAGAAGTTCGATGCCCAGAAAAAGGCAGATGCCCAGAATGAAAAGCTAAAGGAAATGTCGCAGTACACATTCCTGGTTGGTCAGGGAAGCATAACTGATGACAATACCATGCCATATTTCCCAGATTCACTGCTGAAAAATGCAAAGGAAATGCACCTGGACGTGGCAGTGAATGAGATACGTCCATTGGTCGTTGCAATAGCCAATACGACCACCCTGACACAGACCTATAGGATTACCTTGGAAAAGCCTACCACTGGCTCGTATCTGGTGGCATTGCCTGAACCATTCTATGGGACAACGGCCAGGGAGGCCGTCGCAATACGCGACAATGGGACAGGGACAGGCGCTTTGTATGACATAATGCCCAGGATGAACGAGGCCTCTACAATTAGCATTCCAGCAAAAACCGCACGCTTTGTGGTATTTGACATCAACACGGAGGACATGAAGCCAGGCACCTACAAGGGAAACCTGCGTATCAACCCTCTCACAGGTAAAGGTAATATCGTCGGCAGTTATTGGAAGGGCAAGTATGAAGGTGAAATGCGCATTATCCCATTTACATTGAATGTGCGGGACATCATTCTCTCCAAGGAGCCAGCGCGTCCAGGTGCATACAGCGCATATCCAGCCAACAAGGAAATATATCGTCTGGCCCATGACCTAGGGCAGCGTGTATTCAAGTTCTCTATCTGGAGTTTCAACTGGAAATTGGTGAACGGGGAATTTGTCGGGCCATGCACTGCGGAAAAGGACCTGGACCATGCCAAGTCGCTGGGCATAAGGCACTTGATGCTGGCATACTCCACATACGATGTGTACCCGCAGATTTATGGCAAGAAGAATTATCCGTATTTCAAGGCATGGCTGAAGAAGATTGGAGAACTCCTGATTGCAAAGGGCTTCACACTTGAAGATTGTGAAATAGAGGTCTTCGATGAACCAGAGCCAAGCCGCAGCGAAGAGGTAATCCAGGCTTGCAAGATTGTCAAGGAAACATTGCCTACTATGCAGTCGCTGATTGCATTTGGCGCCCATGTCATTGACATGTCCTACCTGGAAAAGATGGTGCCTTATGTCGATAAGTACGACTTCTGGCGCTATGGATACTTCTCAAAGCCAGAGCACCTTGCCTTCATAAAGAAACTACAGGATGCTGGCAAGAGCATAAGGCACTACACCTGCGACGTCAATCCACGCACTTCGCTTCACTCCAATGCCAGAATGAATGCCTGGTTCGGAGAATATCACAATGTGGAATCGGATTCAATGTACAGGCTGGTTGACGACCGCAAAGGCAGTTCATGGATACATCCCACATCTGGCGAACAGCTGCTTTTCATCTATGGCGGAGCGGTGCCGACTATGCGCTACAAGGCCCTGCGCCAAGGCGTAATGGATGTCAAATATATCGCAAAACTGCGCGAGGTGGGCAAAGATTCACCTGAGGCACAAGCATTCCTCAAGACAGCGGCTAAACGCGTGGTAAAAGATGCCCCCCATGACAAATCCATTCCAGACAAGGTCCGCGAAGAGGCCGCCCAACTAATCATGAAGCTTCAACAGGCCAAATAATTTCCGCCTGTGGTCTGTCGTGTGCCCGCGGCGAAAGCCGCGGGTAGAACTGCGCCTTCCAAACCCGCGGCTTTCGCCGCGGGCACCAAACAGGACGCTGTTATATACTCTCAAGGGTAAGGTACCCGTATTTTTCAAGGCGTTTCAGTTCCGCAATGTCCTGGGCAATCTTGCTGCTAGTGCTGGGGACGCCCCTTTCCGCGTCCGCCATACGAATGCACTCAAGCAGAGTGCGCTTTCCATCGAAGAAAGCCCATGTGTTATGGGACAAGAACACGGGGCTTCTGTCCTCCAAAGGCACTGCTCCCAGCGAAAACGGGAAGCCTAGTTTGCCGCGCTTCGGTACCAAATGCAAGGCCTCCTCCTCGGCAGTACTCATTTTCCGACATTCGGTCATTTTTGACAAACGTTTGCAGATTCTTTCCCATGACTTGTCCAGCGCCTGAAAGTCAACCGCCTGGCCTGTGAAAGCGTTTACTGACTTAAGCCGCAAGGTCTGCCGTAAATACTCCGCCTCCAGCCAGATCTTTTTATCAAATTCAGAAAGGCGCCTTTCAAAAATGATGCGATCCACATTTTTATTAAGGTCGGAAATGGCGCGTTTGCTGTAATTAGGCAACTTTTCCGTGCAAAGGAGGAATTCAATCAAAGCGGCAAAAACAGGCAGTTTCCTGGCCGCGTCCTCCCAATCGGGGTCAAACAGATAGCCTGTGCTATGATGCCCGCGCCCGCCTACGCCATGGAACCAAAATGTAGGTATGCCGCCCTTGCCAAAATAGGGGTCATTGGTGAAAGTGTCGTCTGAATACGAGGCATTCTCTGTGAATATTACTTCATCATCGGGGAGCAATGCCCTCAGCACATCGCAGTTCAGCCAATCGGTGAAATGGGCGCAGCAGAATGGCGTCAGCCTAATCTTGGTCTTGCCCACGGATTCCTTGAAGGGAATGCCGTCGAAATTGGCGGCAAGCACCACATTTTCGCTATGCTTTGACATATATGCGGCCATGCCGTACAATTCCATTGAGAACACCACACGCAATGTGCGCTTTGGCTTAATGCCACGCTCCATCATCTGGCGCCCCAGTTCGCACAAAAATGAAAAGCCCGCCGCATCATCATTCACAAATGGCTCGTACAAATGCGCCATAAGGACGATTTCCTCCTTGCTTTCGCCTGGAATAATGCCAGTGACAGTGTGTATGCTGCCATCATAGTTACGGCAATACAATTCACCATGCAATGTGACTGGCCCCTTCTGCATAAGTTTGAGCAGGCGCCTTCCCACCAATGGCGTAATGGAATAGAATGGAAGATGCTTCTCGCCCTTGGTAAGATACCAGCCTGTATAACCGATTCCATTCTGCCAGCACAGGTCGTTGGGCAATATGTCCGCACAATTTAAATCGCAGAAAATAATGCCCGCAATGCCCGCATTGCACAACTCGCGATACAATCCCCACAGCAATGGTGCTGGGGACAATGATGTATATCTGGCGCGGGAGGCAAAGAGCAGCCATTTTCCACGCACCTCTTCGTAGTGGCCTGGCTTCAATGTATCGAAATCCACCAGTTCGGCGGTGATTCCTTTTGGTGGCGTGGGCGCGCTCCACACCGCCACATGCAATGGATTGCGTGTGCTGTCTGCAATAATGCGCTGGCTTTCAGGCAGTGTGTCATCTACTATCTCCAGGAACGACCTCTTTTTCTTGTCAAAATCCCAGGCTTCTGGCATTACGCAGTCAAAGGCGCAGCTTACGCCATCGGCATTATGCCTGATGCGCTCCACATTGGAAAAACCTGCGGCCTTAAGTGCCTTCTCGCAGTAGATACTGGACCGTTCAAAATCCTCATAGCAGCAACTACGCTCTATTTCATTCAAGGCGTACGCATTGTCCTGTATGTTGCTTATGCTTAAATGCTTCCTGATTTCATCCAGATTGACAAAGCCATTCAGCTTCCTGCGCAATCCATATTCCC